>CANFGS010000008.1 GCA_947446595.1 Neisseriaceae bacterium
TCAAAGATCAATCTTTGGTCAACATTAATTTTGATGGTGAAATTCTGATTCCAAACACAGTATTAGCAGATAATATTATAAACCCTATTAGCCATGACCATTTTTTAGTATCGATAATTAACGCTCTCAAATAAACTATCATTAATATATTTATTTTTCTAAATCCCAGCATTCGCCGGGATTTATTTTATAATATTCACCTTAAGATAGTTGTATATTTAACTCCCTACAGCAAAAGCCACAGGTATATCTAATTACTGGTTTTTGCATTAAATTGCGTTGTAATGTCTCTGGTAATTGAATAGTTGCTCCTTGAGATGTAAACTGAGATATTTGTTTGATCTGCAGCTTTAGCTACAATACTATATAAAAATAATGCTAATAACACTCTACAATGACTGGAATTTAATATTTTAGTTACATTTGTAATGGATTTGATTAAACTCATAAATTTCCCCTATAAATTAATTATTCAGAGGATATTTTAACTAAATTAGCTATAGTACTTACCCCCTTATTGGGGGATTAATGGTTTTTTATTTAATAATTGAGGTATTTGCACAACTTAAAGAATTAATACAACAAGTATATGCGTTATCGAATGCAAAAACAGAAAGATAATAATTTTTCTAATGTGAACTAGTATAGGATAGAATATTAATTACTAGTATATATGGACGCATTTGTACATGTTACTGATGTAATTTTTGCAGTAAAATTACCAATTACTGCAGCAACACCATTGTAATTATCTGTATTCATACCTGCAAAGTCAGTTCTTTCACAGGCACATCCTAGGTTTGGATTTTGGATAGGTAAATCCAATTTAGTTCGTATATATCTTTGAGTTCCTAAAGCTTGCCAATTGTGGCCGGCTATTCCAGAAATACCAGAACAAATATTATCGCAGCTAGTTGGTCCAGTTTTTACTGAATACCCTCTAATCACTGAATATTGACCAATAGACCCATCTATAGTCCTAACACCTGATGTTGTAACTGTTGTCCCTACAGGGCTACCCGTAATACTCCCAAGGTCAACCTGTAATAACTCATTTCTATCTCGAGCATTTTTGAAGTCGGTCATAAAGTAGTCGCCACATCCTGGACATGACCATGATGTCCAATCAGATACATTTCCAGAAGGTGTTTGAGAAATAACATTAATAGAGTTGGGCACATTGTTACTATCTCTATTCATAAATATATAGGTTTGACCACTAGTATTACTTAAAGTATAACTAGTGGCAAATGGTACATCTGCAGGACAATAAAAATTACCATTTGTATCCTGAATACCTTTAATTGTATTTTGAAATACAATGCTATTTGCAATTGATGGTAAATAACAATAGCGTCCATTACCACATAACATATTATTTTGTGTACATACCAAAGTACCTCTTGCAAGATATGAACTAGCTGAATTATTGAGACCTTGATCTAATACAGCTTTACCTAATTCTTGTGAAGTACAATACTGCCCTGCCTGAAATTGTAGACTTGGTTTAAAAGTATCACCTACTAATGATGCAATTTTTGTATTACCAACTCCAATAGTTGCGGCTCCTGTTCCTTGACCATCATATAAAACCGATAATTTAGTTGGATTGGTTTGGTTTGAACTATCTAAAACCACCCCATTATTTTGGCCAAAGTATAAATTTGATTTTGCAGTATTTGCATTTTTAATATGCCCTGGAAGTGATTGCACTCCAGTTGTTCGGTCTAATCCTCTTAATATTGAATTATTTGGCTGTAAATTTTGATTCCAATCTAAAAATAGGTCTAAATTTACTGCAAGACTATTATCACTAAGTGCTCCACCACATTGTAAAGCTCCAGATAAAAAAGGTGATCCAGAGTTTATTTGCCATCCAGAATTTCCCAATATCGCTCCATTAAGCAATATCCCGCCCTTACTTCCTAAAAATATTGATCCATCTCTAACGATTTGAAGATTTTTTGCAATAGTATTGCTATTCCCCCCAACATAATACATAATTGCCTCTAGATTATTTGTATTAGGATTAGTTACAATGGCCAAACATGGGGTTTGATGAAAAAGGTTTTCTTTAGCCAAATCTACTGGCCAATTAACCCCAATTGCATTTGGAGATAGTACCACTGGATTATTTATTGCTTGAGACTTCAATGTATCCTTATTATTATGCATATACCGTGCAAAAGCAACTGCATAATTTAAAGTCTCATCACTTAATACTTTAGCATCTTTTTTTTGATTGTTTAGGGCTTTAAAATTAACCAAACTAATTGTAAACAAACCAAGTATGGCAATTGCTATCATAGACTCAATTATGCCAAAACCATCTTGGCGTTTAATTGGTCGTAAATTTCTCCTATTTATGCCTGTATTCATTACTTTATAGCTCTGTTTAATAATCTAGGTATGATATTGGGTATTTTTACCAACATGCTCCTGCCCAAACAGGACAAACTACGAATTCAGTATAATTATAGCCACTAGCGGATGCTGTTATCACCACAGCACTTCCACTCGATGAACCAGTTACAGTACCAGTAACTGAACAACTAGTACCATTAGTAATCTGACAGCTAGTGCTATTTAAACTTATATTGCCTGTCTGTCCTCTAAGACCCAATGTCACAGTAACTGTAGCGCTCTCTTGTATTGATGCAGTTACTGTGATAGGTTGTCCAATATAAGTAGGTCTGGAAGGATTTGCAACAACGCTAAGTATTTTATCAGGCGTATAACCTCCGCCCCCTGAGTTACATGCAAATAATGATAATGCTACTACTCCAACAATTACTACTTTTAAACTTTTACTAATTTTTAACATGATTGACTCTCTTTCTGTAATTTATTTATTACTTATTTATGTATAACTATCTAGTACTAGGCCATTAATATTAGATAGCTGTTTAGTTTTTTTATCTTATAATCGCTATAAATCCTTACATATACTCTTTCAGGCAAACATCTCCTTTAGAATTGATTTAAGCTTTTCTTGAGTGCTTTCATCAATAGTACTAAGCTCTTCCTTAATCATGGTTTTATCAATTGTCTGTAACTGTTCTAGTACGATATATTGTGTTTCAGCATTTAGCTTAATGGCTAATCTAGTTGGATACTGTCCAGAGAATTTAATAATCGGCGCTACAATAACCGTATTTATACTCTCATTCATCTCATTAGGCGATATTATTAATACTTTCTTAGTAGCTTCACCATCAACAATCTGTGCTAGATATATATTAAACTGTTTCATTTATTTATAACCTCACTCGTAAAAAGTAGTAACCTATCCTCTTTATTATTTGCCATTTCTTTAAACTGTTCAGCCCAACCACCTCTGATATTACTAATCTTTTTAATCATAATTGAGCCAGATGCAGGTTCAATTGCCAAACATGGGGTTTGATGAAAAAGGTTTTCTTTAGCCAAATCTACTGGCCAATTAACCCCAAGTGCATTTGGAGATAGTACCACTGGATTATTTATCGCTTGAGATTTCAATGTATCCTGATTATTATTCATATACCTTGCAAAAGCAACCGCATAATTTAAAGTTTCCTCACTTAATACTTTAGCATCTTTTTTTTGATTGTTTAGAGCTTTAAAATTAACAAAACTAATTGTAAACAAACCAAGTAAAGCAATTGCTATCATAGATTCTAATATACTAAAGCCTCTTTGCCTTTGGCCTAGAGAGCTATAATTAAATAATCTATTTACTACAGAATTTGTTATCATCTAAACAACCTAAAATCATTAATATAACTTTATCCTTGTAAAATTTATATCATTTTGGTAAAACATTAATATTAATACTACCTGGGTTAAACCCAAAAATTGAACTAGCAGTAATAGTTACAGGACCAGGAGTCACTCCAGTTACTCTAAGATAACAAGTTGTACCAGTGACAATACAAGGTTTATCTTCAAAACTAATATTACCATTCGAGCTAGCAAAACTGATTGTAACTTGTTGGCCACGCCCCGTGCTAGTCGTATTTACCCAAATTATTACAGATTCCCCAACATTAACTGTTGATGACTCTGTGTAGTTCGGATAAAGATCACTTAATGCTTCAAGCTTGATATCCCCGAAATCCCCTGCATTAACTGGATTACCGCCACCGCTACTTCCTCCACCAGCATTACACGCCGATACTAATACCCCGCCTACTAATAAGCTTAGTAATCCTATATTTTTTAATTTCATCTTCTCTTCCTTCTTAAAATTATTATTTAATTATTACCTGTATAGCAGCTTCCGATGGGTCATTAGTACAAGTCATTGAGGTTATATTCGGTTGCCATTCAGTCGCATAAGTTGGTGCACCAGGACATTGACAAATTGCATCACAAGTATAGCCATATTTAAGTTTTCCTAAACTAACCGCATTAGGTAACATTATATTTTTAGATGTCACAGGCGGTAGTTCTAATGGATTAGCTGCAGCATTATTACCATCAATTAAATCACCATTTATAAAATGTTGTATAAATGTAGAATCCTTATAAACTGTATACCCATCCCAGTAATGATTATGAGCTGATGCATATCCATGACACCCAGAAATTGGATCAGAAAAACAACAGTGCCGTCCCCAATCTTCATATTCTTGAACATTAGACTGAACCTTAGTAATAAACATACCTGCTGGGCACTTATAACTTGGTTTATTGGGCTTGAAATTTATGGTAACATTTTGTACTGGTAAATAACAAAATCTACCAGTAGCCTCTGGGCAGGTTGGACTCTTCATACAAATTACTTGGCTCACATATATATTGTTTACATCATCTAGATTGCTTGATGTTTGTTGCTGGGCTATTTTACCAATTTCAGCGGGTAAGCATCCTGTCCCAACCGCTACTTTAGTAGTTGGTTGTAGTGATGCTGCAGATACCTGCCCAACATATGGAGCTGAAGGAGTTCCTACATTTACTCCACCTTGTACAAATCCTGTGACTGTCAGCCTTTCTCTTCCAAGAGTGTCAGTATCAACTTGAAGACCAAGCTGTTTGTTTTTACACCCATTGGGATTAGTAATAGAATAATTCTCCATAGTTTCTGGTTTATTTGGATCCATTTCACAATTAGGATTATTCTGAAATATGATATTACTCCTGGTTCTAACATTTGTATTAGGGTTGGTATAATCCATATTTAAATCAGTATTCATCTGATTATTATTCATCGGGTCAACTATATCATGTAATTGATCAGAAAACTGATGTATTGTGTCATCATTAGGTAATTTATTGTTTAGGTTTAACATATGAGTAACATTTACTACATAGCTATTGTTAGCAATCTGGGAACCACTACAATAGTACAATGCTGTATCAGTACCTTCTGAAATATCAGCTGAGCCGTGAGCTACAAATAAAGCATTCACAGTAGCAGAATCTAGCGCCCAGTCTTTTGCGGCACCAGTAACTATTCCGTTTTGATACAATCCCATCATAGCTCCCATATGATTTAGTCCATCAGTTAATTGTCGTTGATCTAGTTGTTTTGAATTATTGTCATCGCGATAGTATACAATAGATTGCAACTGCTTGTTTTGATAAAATATCACTGTACAGGGTGTTTGTTTTAAAATATTATTGGTCGATACCAAATTGTCAATATAGCCTTCGTTAACTAAGACTTGTGGTGAGACAGTTGCAACTAAATCTGATGAATTACCATCTGGACTTAGTAAAGTAATTAATAAATTTTGATGCGTTGTGATATATCTTGCAACAGATTGTGAATAGCTATAAGCTTCTTTTGAGGCAGTTTGGGCAGGAACTAATCTTAACCACGAATTTATCAAATTGCTACTTATATAAATTATTGAGGCTATTACTACTAATACCAATAATAACTCTACCGCAGTAAATCCTTTATTTAACTTAACTGATTTTATTGTCATATATATTAACCTTAAATACTATGATTACAAGTTATATACACGCGATTATGTGTCGTTTCATCATAACTATCTCTATAAAGCATATACTCATCAAAATTATCTTTTACCTTAAACTTATATGTTTTGTTATTAAAGCTATAATCAACCTTATATCTTTGATCAAATTCAGTATCTATGATTTCAAGGCTTGGAATATAATTAGCTGTCTTTGGAATTTCTATATATAACATGCTTTCCGACTGATAATACTCTATTGGAGCCCAAGACATGCTAGTGTCACCACTAGTAGTATAAGTTAGACATCTATTGGCTATTTGCTCAGTAGCACATCCACTGAATAATAATACTAAACCTATACTTGCTAATAGCTTAATTACCTGAGATTTCTTCATCTTATTTCTTTCTAAAATATTTATGGGGTATAGTTATCTACAATAAATGTAGTTGATGCATTGGTACATTGAAGAGCTGATAGTGCAGTAACTGCAACTTGCTGAGTTCTAGCATTAGTATCCGAATAATTACATACAGTTTCGTATCCAGTGCAGTACGACATACCAGTAGCTCCTCTATAACAGTTGACATCTACTCCATGAGCCCCTTGGGTTAATCTCCATCCTGATATATTGGGACAGGCGGCTGTTGCTAAAACTCCGTACGATGGCTGATTGCTATCAACTATTGTGCCTGTTGCACATTGACCTTGAGTTCTTAAATATTCATATTTATATATAAACTTTGAGGTCTTTATCGGTAAATAGCAATAGCCTGGTGAACTACAAAACGTAGGATTATACATACATTGTAATTGGCTGGTAATAATCACTCCATTAGTTAGTTGCTGAGAAATCATTCCCATTTGATCTGAGCTACAGCTAGATCCAGCTTCTATAAAGTGTGATGTCGGCTCAATAAACCCTGCTTGAACACCAGCATTATTTATATTCAACTGACTAGTATTAACAGCAGAACCAGCAGGAGCGTTTGAACGAATCTGAATTCTCTGTCCATTAATATTACTTGCTCCAAAATCAAGGCTTTTATAACCATGCTGTGCAGGAGCGCCAGATATTGACTCAATTGGTGGATAAACTGAAATAGCCATTGATTGTTTGGAAACTATAATCAACATCATAATAACTTTATTTATAAACTTCTGACTTTTCACTTTATCTCACCTAACAATTCTTGAAACCTAAATCATTTATTTGTGAAGTAGGCTTCGCGCGCATTGAACTTTGTCCGCATGACCTAGCTACTGGGCTACCATATACTATACCTTTATTACTATTATCTGTCCATGCATCTGCTTGATTTCCACCAGCTCCACATTTAATTGTATAATCACATTTATTTGTTGAATAATTATATACCCCAGTTGCAGACGACCCGCTTATATAACGACCATAACCACATTTATTGTAATAACCATTATCTCCAACTAGCTGGCCATTACTATATTTGGCATCAACCCTGAAAAAATTTAAACTAGTACTACTAATTGGCATGCAAATATTATTTTGATATTTCATCGTTGCTGTTGATGTACAATTTGCTCCACTTAATGTTCCAGGTAGTGGTGACCAATATCCAGTATTAGGAGCTTGTGGCTGACCATTATATTTTGCAGGACAAAATGAACTAACATTTGGAAAATTAACTCCAGTACAAGTATAACCAGAAGTAGTACTATAGAAATGTGCATTGGCAGTTGCGATACAACTCTGACTCGTGCTATCCATAATACTATTAACCCATGACGCTGTTCCTCCATACATATTTATTCCTTGAGCTATAGCGCTATTTAAACAAGTAGTATTTGCGTCAGTTGCTGGTAATTTTGTAGCATCACAATAATATACTGATTTAAAAGTTGATTCTTTAACTATATTATCTAAATATATATTCGTTTGCATAGTATTTAACTTGTTATCACCAAGAGTAGTTGATTTTTTTAAAGATGGATCTGCCTCTAAAATTGTTGATTGTTTATCAATATCACCTATAATTGGAGCAAGTAATCCTATATTCTTTGACAAATTAATAATCAAATTATCAGGATCTAATGGAGATACAAACCCACATTGGTTGATGATATTATTTATCGTAGCTGGACTCAAACTTACTTCATTTTCAGTATAACCCGTAATTAAATAATTTCCATTGTTATTTGTTAAGTTACCAGCATTACCACCCAACCCATGAGCAATATCACCTATCATTTGTTTATTTAGTTTACGTGATTTATTACGATTTATCGATCCAAAAATAATATATGCCCTAATTGTATTATTCACGCCTCGAGTAACATAAAGACACGGCACGTGAAAGTTGTTGGTGCGATTCATATTTCCTGTGCTAGCATAAGCTGCTAATGACGAATACGGTATTACTACATCAGTTGCTGATTGCTGCAATAAATCTCTATAATTGTCTGTAACATATTTTATCGCTTGCTGGCTATAAGATTTACTCTGATCTACTAAATGATTGGTAATCCTAATTTGCCTTTGTTCCGATAAATAATTGTTGCCAAAAAGTATTAAAGATGAAAATACTATAAGCACTCCCATTAATTCGATAGCACTGTATCCATATATCTTATTTATAGTTTGTTTATTAATTAAAATATTACTTTTCATATTAATGTCTTACATATCAGGATTATTAATAACTGGTTCAATAAATACATAAGTCAAAAACCTATAATCGCTATTATTTTGAATTTGCGTACAAAATAAATTAAATAATGTCTGTAACTTACTAACTGTATTTATACCATTAGTGTCATTTGGTAATTGAGAATAAACTTCAGTTATATTACAATTGCTTTGTCTAAAAACCCATGGTACCACCCAAAAAGTACTATTACCTTGATATAAACGTTTTGAGATATTATGAGCTAACCGTCCCATCGCTTCTGGAATCTGTATGTTTGAATACCCATGTATCTGAGCTAAATATCCATCCCATGAAATTGCCAGATATAGTGACGGATATGGGTGACTCTCGCCTTCTACATCATTTGTATAATTAAAAACCGTGCTTGAATAATTCATAAATAATAGAAAATTCTTAAGCGTATAATTGCCAATTTGATTGTCTAGGTAATCAAATAAATTTATTTGCTCAATCTCGCCTGGATTTAGCGATACCGTTAAATGTAAACTTTCATAATTTGCTAAGGTATATTGAACCATTTGATCATGGTATTGCAATATATTAGCAGCCACATTCTCAGCCTTAAATGGCTTATATACATGGGTATCAGCGCTACTATTTCGTAAGTATTCTGCACTTGCAAAAATTGACGCTAAAACCATAACTGCTAATATAATTGCTGATTGCATTATTCTTAGTTACTTCTTAAATAAACTACTAACTTGCTACAAAAGCAATCGTATTAGTAGCATTATTACATGCTCCAGCTACAGTTGCTGCATCAATCGTTGGAGCATTTATAGCATCATAAATTGCCGTTCCACCTACTGAGATTGTTACGAATGACGAACTTGCTAATGATGCAATTGCTTTATTACATATTGCTGATGGAACAGCTGTATAAGTAATAGAAAATGCTTCTCCATTATTCTCAGAGGCAAGTGCCACAGTTCCTGACTGAAACTGATTTTGCACAGTTGTTCCATTTGTCTTCAAATCCGTTGGAATTAAAGCCCCCTGAATTGCCGTATCAGTAGTTAATGTGGTATATCCAGCAGTTGAACTCGTATAACTGCTTTTTATGTTACCAACTAAAGCCGTTACATCACTAACCATTTGATTGGTATTTTGTGAATTAGAATTCCCCGTCATAGTACGAATTGCAACACCAATACCAACGGCAATTACAGCTAATACTAGCATTAACTCTAGAGCATTAAAACCCGCATATTTAAGTGGCGGCTTTCTTCTAGATTTAATTTGAGTTGCTGAAATATCATTAGAGTTAATTGATGATATATTGATATCTTGCTCTAAACCATTATTGATTATAGTGCTTTTTTTCATTATAAATACTCCTTAAAATAAATGAAAACTTTTTTAGAATAAATCCTATCATTTTGTAGAACCTAAATCGATACCAAACTGGTATACTGAAAAATATAATAACCCAATACTTCCATATACTATAAAATTGATCAATAACTTCATGGCTGATGCTTGTAGTTTGATTGCCTCAAGCCCATCTTCAGCAAGTGTACTAGATAATGAATCTAATGAATCATCTTCACTATATTTAATAAAAACGGCTAACTCCCTAACCATCTGCTTATCAGGAAAATCTAATTTACTATGTATTAAAGCTTGTCCAATATCCAAACCGTCAGCCATTTGTTCCATAATTAACCTAATTCGATATTTTAAATATGGTTTAGCCAAAGCTCCCATTTGCTCCAATGCCTCTAACTGCATAAATCCAGAACGCCCTAAACTATTTAGTGCAAACAAAAATCCACAACCAACCATAATGCGATACATATTAAATGGAGGAATATTCTCGAAATACTTGCGATATTTATTAGTAAAATTAGGCAATGCCCAATATATTGCTAAAGCTAGTAATACAATAAATATAATCAACATAGAAAACCATGAAGTAAAGTTATTGGATAACCTCATTAAAAACACAGACGATGGCGACAAAACTGTACCTGATTGAATACTTTCTACAAAAGCTGGTATCACCTTCACACTAAAATAAAACAATAATGCTAAAAGCACACAAACTAATAGCACTGGGTAAGATAAAGCTGAAACAAAAGCTTTCTTCATTTCATTAGTTTTCTTGTTATTTTCAATAACAGTTGTAAACCCCATGGTAATATCATCTTGTTCACTTGCCGCTATTATCATAGTATCTTGCTGAGGTACATATTTTGATAATGAATTTGCAAAATCCGCATCGGTATTTCGCATTTGTTCCATAATATCATCATAGACATACCAAAGCCTTGACCTTAAATCGTGTTCTACTTCCAAATTACGAAGCTCTTCTACAGCCTCATTAATTTGTAATGAAGCAGGTTCGGCAGTCATCTTCTCAAACATGCGATACATCTTCATTCTTTCTTTATATCCCATAGCTGATTTTTTAGTTAGTTCACTAAGCCTGTTGTGGTAATAAGTATATATTTGCATTAAACTCATTTAATAAACCTTGGGCAAGCTGTTAAAATATTCTTTATTAAAAGCCTCAGGGAAACTAATATATTCAAGCTCATCTTCAAGATCATATGGATCAATTAATCCACGTTTAACTTTTATTAAGCCATGAGCCATCATTGGGATACCATTTAAAACTTTTAACCAATACTGCTCAGCCTCATAGTTGGATACCTTAATTAAATCCATAAATTTTTGATCAGTATTAATTATTTCTGCAACAACTGTTCTACCGCTATTACCCTTAAAACAATGACTACACCCTATCTCATTTCTAAGGCGTATCCCCGACAAATCCTCTCCAAAAACATCAGTTAAGCGCTTAATTAGCTTTTGATCAAAATTTTTATGTTTAGTAAGTGCTACAGAACAATGAGCACATACTTTTTTAACCAATCTTTGTGCCATCAAGCTAGAAATAATACTCGAATCACATATTAAATCTTTCTCAACGCTACCCTCATCCTCTCCACTTACAGTGATAAGGCGTTTTATAATACCAATAGCCGTTGTTGCATGTACTGAAGTCCATACTTGATGCCCCGTCATCGCCGCATCAACTGAAGCTTTTAATGACCCACCATCACGCACCTCCCCAATCATAATAACATCAGGATCTAGTCGCATCATCGCAGTTATCGCTTCACTAAAAATCTCTTTCTTACGCTTAGTATTAGCCGCCATAACAGGTGTTTGGGTCGCAAAAGACATATATTTCTTAGTTACCACTAAACCATTGATCTCTTTTTGTGTAGTTATCTCACCACCAATCTCATACTCAACTGGATTTTCTGCAGTTATTACGTGCTTCGTTCCATTACTCTCTGAGATAATTTGCCCAATAATAAGTGACATAGTTGTTGATTTACCAGCTCCAGTTGGCCCCGCTGATATATTAATCCCACCTTTTTTACTTTTAGCTTTATTAATTTGATCTAGCTGAAATGGCTCATAACCCAGACTTTGTAAATTTAGTTTAGTCGGATCAGATTTCTTTAGTAAACGACATACCATTAAATATCCAGAATCTGTTGGGCTAGTACCAATACGTACCCCAGTAATCCCCTCCGGTAAATAACTTGCCTTCATACGTGCATCTTGTCGTGCCTTTGGCTGAAATGTCTTACCAGCTTGGTCACACATAGTCATAAAGATTGTCTTACATAATGAATGTCCATGAGCAGTTGTATACTCATGCTCTATATCCAAATCCCCAATTCTTCGAATCTTAATAACGCATTCATTTTTACGTACTATGATATGCACATCTGATGCTTCAGCATCGGCGGCTACTTTAAATATATCAGTCACCTCTCTTTGAAGTTGAGAGGCTTCATGAGTGTTTTTTACATTCTTATCATAAAAAGCACGCATCTCAGATGATGCAATCGGTATCGGTTTACCTTCAAATAATTTTGCCTCATTAAAATAAGCAATCTTATTTAATACCTGAGGATGATTTGCATACTCTTGATTAAAATATAACTTCTTATCTGATGTAAGACATATATAATCATATAACTGTGGCGATATTTGTTGTGGTCCACCCCTAGTTGTCAATATTTTTACATTAGCTTCAAGCATAGTCATCCCCCAATTATCTAACAGTAACTATTGGTGGTACCATATCATTTTCATTTCCAGTATTAGCATTGGTAATAATTGGAGATGGTGCAAATAAGGAATTTCCGCGTTGATTATTTTGCTGAGATTTTTCCGGTGCATAATAAGCACGTTTTAGAAATATAGTATTGCCTTTAGCACGCTTTTTTGAAACAGTATGTAATGTAACACCTGTCATCGAAATATCTGATACAGTATATTCCCCAACCTTAGAACCTATATTTACAGTTAATGAGCCACCATCAGCAAACTGCAACCAAGCAATTTTTTCTCCTTGTTGGTTAATCGCAACCCCAGTTACCGTAGTTTGGGCATTATCCAAAGAACCATTTGATACCTTCCCATTTATAATAGGTGGACTTTGTAACTTCTTTAACTCAGCATTGGCTTTTTCTAGTTCTACCTTACGTTTTAATTTAAGTAGCTCATCAGCCGAACCATCAACATTATTTAAATTATTCATATTAATTTGCGTAATTTGTCTGTCTGGTGGAATAACTGTAATGGTATTCATCTTTTTGGGCAACACAGAACTTGCATTAGCTTTTGCAACTAATTGAGTATTCGAATTAGTATTAATTGAATTAGGAGTTGATTCACCTTGTGAAATGATATAATTATTTAGGTTTTGAGTTTTACTAGTTTGAGTAACCCCAAAAGCATTACTAAATAATGTCATCAGAAATACTCCTGATGTAAAAGATTTTATAGTTTTCATTCTTGAATGATTCATTTTCAAAACTCTCCCTTAATAGTCCAATTATAAAATCCAGCCCTAGTATCTATGCTCATGCCAATTTCACTAATTTTCAAATTATCTAAAATATGATGTTTATAAAGAAATATTGGCGACTGCTTTGAAATAATAGTAAATTTAATTATTGGGTTTAACTTCTTTTGCCCACCTGATTGTGGGGTTGAAATTTTAATTCCATATTCAATAACTGCTTTTTGTAAATTATTGAGAATGGTCTCTTTAGGTACGATTAATTGTGATTTACTTAAAGATGGTATATTAAATTTTTCTGTATAGGTACCAACTTTATTGGAAAATTTTATACTATTATCATTCTTACCAATTAAATTGGCGAAATCATTAATAGTTGTATCAGTATTAGAATTAAATGTATATATGGCCCCAAGCGAATCACATTTAATTGATACCAAACTCCAATTACCTAAGTCATTAAAGTATTTATCATTACCAGCAAGACATGCTACAATTAAATGCTCCGGATCACTTGGAACTGCATGCGGGATTATTGCCTTTTGAATCGGTTTATGAATTATAGCTTTATCCTCATCTAAATATGTTGTATATACAACATATCCTAAAGCACTTAAAATAATAGTAGCAACAACACGCTTAAAATTTTTAATCTTCCTAGCTGAAGTTGATTCAATTAAACATTTATTAAAATATTTATTTAATTTATCTTGTTGCCAAAATATCTCATCCGATGTATATGACAATATTAAGATATTGGGAATTAAATACTTTAAATTCTTTTCTTTAGTAGATCTTAATTTATTCTCAAATAAAGGCATCTTTATTAACTGCCTTAAATGTGATATATTGATATCAATTCTATTATCAATCAATGCCATAAATTCATTAGAGTGCACCTGTGCAGAATTTGGGACTGATTGCTTGATAAATTCACTTAGTTCAGTGTGCTGGATTTTTGTTAAATTAGACATTATATCGGTTAAGAGTTTTTCATTACTATAGGCATCATCTAATATCTCAAAAATATCAAAAAACTGACCGCTAACTTCAACAGGTAAATATAAGGTTTCAATATCATGCTTAGATGCTTTTTCATAAATAGATGTTCTTACCATATCTATCTTTGCAACATACTCACCTTCATCAGGACAGATTGTTCCATTTAGAAGAACAATATATCCATAAAGATCATATTCAAGAGGCTTACCATCTTCATCAAATTCACCAGCATTTTTAAATTTAAAACATATTATCGAGTTAGAATATTCATTAGATAACCCTGAAGCCTCAATAATATATTTACCAAATGATGCAACTTTCTTTACTTTGTTTAATTCTTCCTTACGACAAAAACCCCAGGTATTAATAACTTTAATATTACAAAACATGTTGTTTTTAGTATCTTTAGTTAATTTTGAAATATTTATAGAGCGCTTACCTTCATCTGGAATCTGCCAAAACATTCCAGTTGCAAAAATAAGCCCACTCTTTTTTACTAACTTCATCTTGTATCTACATATTCACTACGCGAGGGGTCACTAATATAACCATTCTGGTTCTACTCTTATTAGCATTCACGCCCCCACCTAGGAGCCATGAATAAGGGCTACCAACTCCAGTATTAGTAATTGCTTGTGTATCTGAATCAAAACCTGTCACCACAAAACAATCCCCCGAACGAATAACTGCTTTTTGCATTAGATTGCGTTGTAATGTCTCTGGTAATTGAATACTTGCTCCTTGAGACGTAAACTGAGATATTTGTTTCAAAGATGAAATATTAATTGATAATTGCATAAATACCGTACCATCAGTTTGTATCACTGGTAGTACATTTAAACTAATACCTGTAGTAATTTGCCCAGGCGTAAGTGCGGTTTGACTCCCCACTTGAGAAGTTTGAGTGGTTGTAGTTGATGCCAAATACCCCTGTTGATCTACAAACTGTACAGGAACTGGTTGGTTTGATAAAGTAGTTACTGCAGTACTTGTTACTAAAGATGTTTTTGACAAAGTACTTAATGCATTAATAACTAAATTGCTACCTGATAAATCACCTGAATTAGCTGTTACAGTGAAAGCTTGGGTTGTAGCCGATGGCACAAAAACTGGAGAAGGTTTAAATGTAGTTGTACCTCCTGTAGATGAAATGGCTTGCCCATTTATACTAAAATTTGCATCAGTTCCTTTAAGTATTAACCCCCAATTAATCCCATAATTATCAGTTGCATTTACATCAACATTTAAGATTTGAATATCAACCTGCACTTGACGACTCATAATATCATTTTGATTTTTAATATATCTATCTACTCGCATTATTACTGAGGGTCTATCTGTTACCGTTATAGATGAAGTTGATGGGCTTACATTAAATTTCCCACTTTTTGATAAGATATTTTTAACCCCGTCTTGTAGGTTAGTCCATAAACTATTTGTTAAATTGAATGCTATATTTTGCGTCGTAGATTGTTGAGATTGTGCTTGTGATTGCCCTGTAGATCCCCCTCCACCTCCGCTGCCGCCTCCAGTAGAAGAACCACTAGCTCCGCTTTGAGATTGAATGCCAGTGTTATTATTTATCTGATTTTGTACCTGAATATCTCCAGGAATATTTTTAACGGGCCAAGTTTTAGTCTCTGTATCAGATAAAATTATTTTTCCATCCCGATAAGTCCAACTTAAATCACATCTTGCAGCAATAGAATTTAATAGATCAATTAAATTTCCATCCTGCTGAGTTATCCTAACTTCACTACAATTATCGCCTGAATTATACTGCGTACCAGATAAATCCAAAATGGTTGGAACTTTAGTTAATTCAGTTAATCCATTTGAAATTGATTTCATACCATAAAACTGTTTATCAATCTGAATTTGATTATTAAAAACTGGTGGTAGAAAATCAGCATTAGTTTCCATGATTACCTGATTTCCAAAATAACCAGTTGAAGAATGATCAACAAAGTTATTTTTTTGAATTGATTTTGCTTCTGATAACTTATTAGTTGCAGAAATAATTCCTGATTCAGTTTGTCCAATCGAGTTTTTAACATCACCCGGCAAATGAGTAATTCCACACGATGCAGTTAAATTCACTAAGGTATAAATTGTTGAAAGTTTTAAGGTTTTTTTACTAATCATATCATCTCTCTATTTACTTGTTACTGGTGAATAAACTTCTAACACGTGATTACTATCATGCATTACTGCCATCAATGGCATTTCTGAATGTTGCGTCGCCTTAAGAACTTGATTTACCGCACTTTCAAAGCTCCCACTTATTGCCCAAGCTGTATCTATTGGATAATCAGCTTTTACATTCCACACTAGTTGCCAACTCTGACTATTACACCACTTGGTAAACGCCCCACGAAGAGTTTTATCTTTAGGAGTCATAGACCATACGACATTATTACTAACAGTTATAGGTTTTGGGTTAATAGGAGAGATTGCATTAAATAATACTACTTTATCTTGAAATTTCCATTTATAACCTAATTTTGGAGAGGCTTGATTTAATAAATCAGTAAGTGTACCGTTATCAAGATAAATATACACTGGTTCAGCTTTCAGCACTGATTGAGTAACTAATTTGGCGCTTAAATTATTAACACTACTTATTTCATTAATTAAGTCATTTATATTATTAAACTTGTGTTTAATAGTAATTTTGGTATCTAGAATATCAGGATTATCGAAGTCAGAATCACCCAAACTATATAACATATCTGGATTATCAATTATGTTACCTATTGCATTTGATACTGCCCCTAAAGATATTAGTATCGATATAAATATAATTCTAAACATCATTTTAACTACCATTATCTAACAAAGTTTGTTTGATTTTATCAATTCCATATTGCGTCTCAGCACTAGTAATGCGTGATTTGATTACGTCACTAAATGCTTCTAGCGCCTTATTTATATTATTTGTAGTATCGTTCAAAAACTGTTGTAATTCATTTTCTACAGATTTGTTTATTTGCTTACGCTCATTAAGATACTCATCCAGCTGATTTATATACATCTTTTTAGCTTCGATTTCTTGCTTATATTTTTCGCTAGGCTCAAAATTGTATTGCTTGACAAGAATATCTAAAATACTCCTACTAACTAAATTACTTATATTCTCTATAAACTCTGTATCTTTGATAATTCGCTTAGTAACTTCGTTTATTGAAACAGATGAATTATTTTCCACATTTTGAATAGGAAAGATAGCCTTATCTTCCTTTGAATTGAGTAATTTTTTTAACATAACAAACTCCATTAATAATTAATCCATACTAAAACATATTTTGTATTTTGGAGATCAGTTCCAAGTTCAGGTTTGGATACCAATACTCCATGTGTATCTAATATGCCATAAATTTTATTAGCTACATTTTTTGCATTTTGATTAAAGTAGCTAATTTTGACCAAACTTTTTTTGTTACTACTATATATAATCGATTTAATCCGTGGGTCATCAATAGTAACTTCTTCATCAATTAATAAATCAAATTTCATAACTATCGATTGCTTTGGTTTATCTATAACTTCGGCAGCACTAACAAATGAAATCCAACATAAAAAAATAATAATAAAACGCATCAAATTTCTCACTCACCTTGAATTTGTGTCTTCAGGAGCAATTGTATAATATGATTTTGAGATTTTTTTGCGTAATGTACGCAAAAAATGGGGTAAATTGCCGTCTAGGCATTGGTAGGGTTAGCGTAAAATAATTTAATTAAACACCTTAAATAAATACATAATAGTTATAGTGGAGAGCATGGATCCCAAATTCTTTTTGAAACAGCATCTTGTTATTGTTTGGGATGACGAACAAACAGTAAAGTAACATCTGGTTTATTGTTTGGGATGACGAACAAACAGTAAAGCAGCATCTGGTTTATTGTTTGGGATGACGAATAGACAGTAAAGCAGCATTAAGTTTTGGTTTGTGATTAAGGTGCAGATTGAGAAACTGCACCTAGTTTTTGCTTGCATCAACTAGGTTGACACTAACTGTAGTTGAGATACCTTTTTCTTGCATGGTAACGCCAACTAGTTGATTTGCAATCTCCATAGTTAGGCGATTGTGTGAAATATATACAAACTGAGTATTGGCTGATAACTCCTGTACCAAACGACAAAAACGAACTGTATTAGCATCGTCAAGTGGAGCATCAACCTCATCAAGTAAACAAAATGGCGCAGGGTTTAGACTAAAGAGTGCAAAAATTAGACTCATTGCAGTAAGCGCTTTTTCACCACCAGATAATAAATGTAGCGAAGTGTTTTTCTTACCTAGTGGTTCGGCATAAATTTGTAACCCAGCAAGCAATATATCAGTTTCGGTTAATTCTAATCTAGCATTCCCGCCACCAAATAAAATCTTAAAATAATGGTTAAAACTTTGACTAACCAGAGTGTAAGTATCATTTAGTAATCTACGGCTCTCACTATCAATTTGCCCTATTGCTGATTCTAGTACCACACCAGCATCTCTAAGGTCATTTAACTG
This sequence comes from Neisseriaceae bacterium, assembly GCA_947446595.1. Classification (GTDB taxonomy): domain Bacteria; phylum Pseudomonadota; class Gammaproteobacteria; order Burkholderiales; family UBA11063; genus Aquella. Next base: position 18,947 of record CANFGS010000008.1, read on the forward strand.
CATAACTAAATTATTATATTTTTGTTGTGACTCATCAAGATCCTCAATAGCCTTTAAATTTACTAAGCCCAAAGCTTCAATTTGGAGACGTAGTTTTTTTATGCCATCTTCTATTTGATTAAGAGTTAATTTATTAGAGTCTAATATTTCACTAACATTATAATCAGCAACTTCTAATTCAGTTATATTCGCTTCTAGATTTTGAATCGACAATCTATACTCTTGTTCTTTTAAAATTAAAGCATTTAGTTTTTCTTCAAGAGCTGTTTTTTCAGAATTATGTTTATTTTGACTTTGCCTCATCTGGTTTTGTTTATCTAGTATTGCTTCACATACTGTTTTTTGATGTTGAATATTTTCTAAAACTAAATTTATTTTTTGTTGGAGAGAATTAATTTCATTGGTCTCGTCATTTTGTTTTAAAGACTCAATTTCACTATCAAGGCCTTCCATACGACTATGAACCCTAGATACACTAGACTCTTTTTCAACTATTAATAGTGTTGATGATTTTAGTCTTTGTTCAAGTAATAGTCTATCTGAATTTAACTGTTTAATTAATAAATTTATATCATCTATCCTAGTCTTTATCTCTTGATAACTATTTTGAAGTTCCTGATGTGCTAGTTTAGCCAAATCATATTCATCTGCTATTGATTTACAAAATTTAGTATCACTAATCGTCTTTGACTCAAGAATGCTTATCTCTTCATTTAATATAGCTATCTCTTTTTGTAACTGCTCTTTTTCTTGGTTCATCTTACTTATTTGTAATTCATTATTTAAATGAATTTGCTCTTGGCGAGTATATTCTAGCTGTAGGTTATGCACCTTGGTATTTAGGTTTGATAATAGATCCGCGTTTTCTTTTATTTCTAATTCTACAGCTACTATATTATTTAATAGTTTTTCATACCCAGTAATAATTTTATCGAGATGTTTTGATAATTTTGCTAGCTCTTCATTTAAACTCTTTAACTCATGCTGTTGTTCTAATACCTGAGAATTGCCAAAATCTGCATTAAATATTACGTATTTATCGGTTAATAAATGCCCATCAAGGGTTACAATCTTAGTATGACCATCTTTGAGAAATTCTCTAGCCTCTTTGTAATCCATGGCTACTATATATTCATTTAAAATCTCTATTAAATCTGTACATTCATCACTCTTCACTACAAAAGCTAATGATTTTGGATCAATTTTAATTTTATCTTTACCATTACCAAACCATAGTGCAAGCTTATTCTCTGGTAATTTAAGTAAATCATCCAAATTATCCAATTTTGTAGCTGATAAAATATTACCAATTGCTACTTGGGTAGCAACTTCATAGCCTTTATTAACTGTAATCAAAGACCATAACAAACTACCTGGTGACTTCAAAATCTCATCTAACTTCTCTATCTTACCTGATTGTTTAATTAATTCATCAATGGTTACTATCTTGGAAGTAAGAGCTGAAATTTGACGTTTTAATTCATTAATGGTATTTTGCTCAGATGTTTTTTGCAACTCTAAATTTTGCCTTAAATCTTTTTTAGCAGCCAAATTAGTATTCAACTCTTTAATATCTTCGTTTAATTTACTAATCTCATCCTTAATTACTATACAACTATTATCAAGGGTAACTACCTTGGTGTCAAATCCATCTAATCGTTTAAGCAGATTTTGTAATTGATTTTGTTTATGGGAAAGAGTATTATTTTGTAAGTCTATTGAATGTTTTGTTGATTGTAATTTATTTGCTAAATCTATTACTTTGGTATTTGATACCTTATAATCACTATCAATATTTGCAAAGTTTTTTGTAATTATCTCTAGCTCCGACTCCTTATCAATAAGAGTCTTTTGATTATCAGCTAGCATTGTTTTCGTCTCATTAACTGCACCATTTAAAACCTCAATCTGAGATTTTATTTCAGGAACCGAAATTTTCAACTGCTCTTTTTCATTAAGTAATTTTTGTATAGTCTGTTGATTATTTTTTGTACGTTCATCTAGTCTAGTTATATTCAAGCGTAATTCATTAAACTCTTCATCTAATAACTGTAACTGCCTTTCTTCTATAGCTTTTTTTTGATATAAATCATTAAATTCATTCTGACTTAGCTGCGATAGATTGGAAATATTGGCTAATTTCTTTTGTAAATCACTCATATTTCTATTTACTTCAAATAAAGATACACGTGCTGTATCTATCTTAACGATCAATTGCGTTAGCTGTAAATGTAGAAGTGTTGCTTTTAAATCCTGATATTCTTTTGCTGACTTAGCTTGACTTGTTAAATGACTAATACTATCTTCTAACTGCGATTTGATATCATCAAGCCTTACTAAGTTTTCTTTGGTATATTGAAGCCTTGATAATGTTTCTTTTCTCTTTTCTCTGTACTTAGATACCCCTGCAGCTTCTTCTAAGTACATCCGCAAATCTTCAGGTTTCGCATCAATAATCCGCGAAATCATTCCTTGTTCGATTACTGCATAGCCCTTACTACCAACACCAGTACCTAAGAATAGCTCAGTAATATCTTTTTTTCTTACACTTTGATTATTAATAAAATAACTAGATTCGCCATTTCTTGTTAGAACTCTTTTAATTGATATTTCAGAGTAGGTGTTCCAAGCACTTGATAATAATTTCTGGCTATTATCAAAGATTAATTCCACACTTGCTCGAGATACTGCATGTCGATTGATAGAACCATTAAAGATAATATCTTGCATTGATTCACCGCGAAGCTGTTTGGCTGAAGATTCTCCAAGTACCCAACGCACCGAATCAATTACATTAGATTTACCACAGCCATTTGGCCCAACAATACCAACTAATTGGCCTTTGATATTAATTGTGGTTGGATCCACAAATGACTTAAATCCGGCCAATTTAATCTGTGATAATTTCATTAGAAATCACTTTCCAATTGCGACACCCTCACGTCTTTTATCAGCAGCACCAATCCATCCAGTCTTAGTACGAAGGATATTTACTTCGCCACTTACTAGATCCCGCTCTTTAATTTCTTCCCCACGTTTATTCATATCTGGAGCTAATTTTAGCAAATCAGTACCTGATTCAAAAGTAGGTAGCGCATTAGTAGCACATAGATTTCCATAGTTTGAAGCCTGTAGTGGATTTTGCCCCATATCTAGCATCTGAATTAGACTTTTAGCTACATAACAAATGATTTGACTACCACCTGGAGAACCAGCTACAGCAGTTAAATTATTGTTCTTATCAAATACCAAAACAGGTGCAATTGATGAACGTGGACGTTTTTTAGCTTCAACTCGATTAGCAATTGGTTTACCATCTTTCATTGATTCAAAAGAAAAATCAGTTAACTCATTATTTAATAAAAATCCATCTACAAAGGCATGGCTACCAAATTGATTTTCTATCGTCACCGTCATTGATACTGCATTATTATCTTTATCGACAATCGCAATAGAAGTTGTCCCCGGTTTTTTATTATTTTGATCTGGTGCATAAGTTTTATCAATACCTTCAGGCACTCCAGGAGCTGTTGGAACACTCAGAGCCTTACTAGTAATTAATTTACTTCTCTTACTAATGTAGTTTTTATCAAGAAGACCACTAACCGGCTGTTTCACAAAACCTGGATCAGCAAGATATTGATTACGATCACTAAAAGCTAACTTACTAGCTTCTAAAAAATAATATACCCAATCCGGATTTTGTACATCACTAACATGTGACACATTACCATAAATTAATAATAATTCTTCAAGCGTAACCCCACCACTACTTGATGGAGGTACCGAACAAATTTTGTATTTATCACGATACCAACTACACACAGGTCTGTATGTAATTACTTTATACTTAGCTAAATCATCTAAATCATATAGTTTGGTATTAGCTTTTTTATTTATAGCTTCAACAATATCACGAGCTAACTCTCCATGATAGAAATCATCAGGATTATTAGCGATTCTTTTAAGACTTTTGGCATAAGATGGGTTTTTTATTATCGTACCGATTGGTTTTGGTCGATTTTTACTAGTATAGTATAATTCGCGAGCACCATCTAGATTGGGTAATGAGTTTTTCTCAGACTCAAGTAGGCCATAAAGACGGGGGCTCAATGGATAGCCTTGTATTGCAAGTTGTATTGCTGGGTCAAATAGTTTTGACCAAGGAAGCCTACCTTGACGTTTATGCATTTCATAAAACAGTGCAACTTCCCCAGGAACTCCAATAGCATGTGCTGTCTTATATGCTATATCAAAAGGAAGTGCTTTACCGTCTTTATCCAAAAGCCAACTCGGATTTGCTGATTTTGGAGCTATTTCACGACCATCAAAAGCAAGTGTATGATGATTTTGATAAGTAATAGCATACCCACCACCACCAAGCCCTGAACTTTGAGGTTCAGTTAGCCCAAGAACCAGCCCTGCTGCAATTGATGCATCAATTGCATTACCGCCTTCATCTAAAATAGTTTGGGCTGCTTTACTTGCCCATGGGTTATTGGTAACCACCATACTATTTTTGCCGGCTACTAGCTTTTTTTGCTCATAGACGGTTTTTACTTCAGGGGCAATGCTACTATCAACTGCATAAACTTTAGCTATAATAGTCAGTAAAATTAAGGCTTTTTTAATTTCTCACCACCTAATTTAATGTGGGGTAGTCAGTATATCCTATAGCTCCATCGCCATAAAAAGTTTCAGGTTTTGGCGTATTTAAATCACTATTTAATAACAACCTCTTTGTTAAATCAGGATTTGAAATAAATAACTTCCCAAATGCTACCGCATCAGCATCTCCAGCATTAATCAATGACTCTGATGTAGCTTTTGTCAACATCTGGTTCATTATATAAACCCCACCAAATTCTTTTTTTAGTTTTGCACCGATTGATTTGTCATCTTGTTTTTCCCGCGCGCAAATAAAAGCAATCTTACGTTTGCCAAGCTCACGTGCAACATAAGAAAACGTAGCTAACGGGTCAGAATCTCCCATTTTATGTTCATCACATCTTGGCGCTAAATGCATCCCTACACGATCAGGCCCCCATACAGAAATAACTGCATCAGTTACCTCTAGTATAAGTCGCGCCCGATTTTCTAAACTACCACCATAAATGTCAGTACGTTTATTTGTAATATCTTGTAAAAACTGATCTAATAAATAACCATTGGCACCATGAATTTCAACGCCATCAAACCCAGCTTTTTTAGCATTAGCCGCACCAAGACGATATGCTTCAACTATACCTGGTATTTCATCAATTTCAAGTGCTCTTGGAACGACATAATCCTTCATCGGACGCACCAAACTTACATGTCCGCTAGGGGCTATAGCACTTGGTGCAACAGGTAGTTTACCATCTAAATAAATAGGATCTGAAATACGTCCAACATGCCATAATTGTAAAAATATCTTACCACCTTTTTTATGCACTGCTTCAGTTACTAGTTTCCATCCCTCAACTTGTGCATCAGACCAAATACCCGGAGTATTTGGATAACCAACACCCATAGGGGTAACTGATGTTGCTTCAGCAAGTATTAAGCCCGCATCAGCTCTTTGGGCATAATACTCTGCCATTAAGGCATTAGGTACTCTATCCTTAATTGCGCGACACCTTGTAAGTGGTGCCATAATTATACGATTAGTTAATTCTAAATCACCAACTTTGAGTGGCTTAAATAATATTGAATCTTGCATATTTTAGTAATTCCTTTATTAGAATGCGGTTAAATTTAAGTTAATTTTAGGGCATGGATCCCAAACTCTATACGAGCAGCATTAAGTTTTTGTTTGGGATGACGTAGATAACAAAACAGCATCATATTTCAAATGACGCTATTTCTTCATTTCCGCGAAGGCGGGAATCCATGCTCTTGCACTAAGTGCCTGACTACTCAGTTGTTCTTATGTCTTCTTTAAACTTCTGTGCTTCTTTTCTGTCTAAGTCACGAGATTTACTCTTATAATGAGTAATTTCACGAGCTAGTTCGTCTTTTAATACATCAATAGCCTCATATAGCTCTTCCGCCTCTTCACGCGCACCAAAGTTTTTTTCAGGAGTATGAATACTTACTTCAGCATAAAAGATTTTACCATGATTATGGTGATTAGAAACTTTACCTAAACGAGCATTAAATGTAACTTCATCAGGGTTTGTCAAATATTTCTCTAGTGACATCATCTTGTCTGCTAAATATGTTTTTATTGCATCTGTTAACTCAAAATCTTTACAAAAAATTGATAAATTTTTCATGATGTACTTCCTTCTCAAATTACATATTTCTATCCAAACTTTAATATTTGAACAAATTGGTCATATTTTTAAACCGTATATAAGTATTATATCGCAAATTCATTTAGATTACTAGTGCCTTTCATATAATTTTTATGAATTTTTAATTTATTTTTTCCTTAAAAAAGTAGTTTGGTTGATAATAATACGTATTATAATACATTACTAGAATAAAGTCTAATTTTGTGAAGTTAATTAGGATAATATGTTAAAGCTTGAAATTGTAATTACTTTATTAGCTCTTTTGGTAGGTTTATACTCAATTGCTACCAAATTTAAGCTCCCATATCCAATACTATTGGTTATTGCGGGACTAGCAATAAGCATTATCCCAAAATTACCCACTATCCAATTAAACCCTAATATGGTGTTTTTAATTTTTCTACCGCCTTTACTATATGAGGCAGCTTACAATATTTCATGGCACAATTTCAAACGTTTAAAACGCCCGATATTACTCTTAGCAGTAGGACTTGTAGTATTTACAACTGTCGGGGTTGCTACTATCGCTCACTACATAATTCCTGGTTTTACTTGGCCGCTTAGTTTTTTACTCGGAGCTCTTGTATCTCCCCCCGATGCTATTGCCGCTATCAGCATAACCAAATATCTAAAGCTACCTAAACATATCGTGACTCTATTAGAGGGTGAGAGCTTAATTAATGATGCATCAGCATTAATTATTTATCGCTATGCTCTTCTTTCTATAACCGGTAGCCAAGTATTTAATCTAAATGATGCTTCTTTAGCATTTATGATTGTTTCTGGTAGTGGGGTCTTTATTGGAATCGCGGTTGCTTATGCTATAGGCCATATTCACCGCGGCATAGAAAACCCAACAGCCGAGACTATAATTTCACTAATTACACCATTTGTGGCTTATTTAATAGCCGAACTACTTGATGTATCTGGTGTTCTAGCTGTTGTATCTTCAGGGATATTTCTTGCTTGGCAATCTCCTGAAATTTTATCTTTTGAAACACGATTTAAAATTAAAGGATTTTGGGATATCGTAGTATTCTTATTAACTGGTATCGTATTTATTATGATAGGACTTCAACTCCCAACCATCTTAGAAGATGTAAATGACTTCACTATACTTTCTCTTATTAGATATGGTTTATTAATTAGTCTTGTTGCAATAATAGCTCGTATTGCTTGGGTATTTACCCTATACACTCTCTCCATGGTAATCAGAAAAAATCGCCATACCAGGTGGCGTGAGTTATTTATAATCTCTTGGGCTGGGATGCGTGGAGTGGTATCTCTAGCAGGAGCAATGGCAATTCCATTAACAATAAACCATGACTCTCCATTTCCGATGCGAAAAGAAATATTATTTATAACTTTTATTGTAATCTTAATAACACTAGTGTTTCAAGGGCTAACCTTGCCATTTTTAATACGGAGATTGAAATTAGAAGAATTATCTATTAATGACACCGATAAAATAAATGAAAATAATCTAAGATATACTATACTTCAAAACAGCCTAAATTATATAGATAATAAATTATCACAAAAGTTTCCACCACATGTTATTCTTAAAATACGTACTTTAGTATGCCAAAGAGCTGAGGATACAAAAAACAAAATCGATAATAATAATATGGGCGAACATGATTTATATCGTTTACAATTTTATGAATGTGAAATGGAAATGTGGATGCACCAAAGACAATCTTTGATTCAACTACACAAAGAAGATATTTATAGTGATGAGATTATCAGAAAAGTAGAACAAGATCTAGATATCTATAGTATGCGAACTCATGCAACCATTAAACTACTAAGAAGCCGTAAACAGAAATAGTGTTACTTAGTCAATAATTGCAATATTTGCTCTTTAACAGTATCAACACTTTGAGTGCCATCTATTTTTATGTACTCTACATTACTTAATTTATTATAGTACGCAATCAAAGGCTCAGTTTGATTCATATATACCTGAAGACGGTTTTTGATAGTATCTTCTTTATCATCATCCCTCTGAATCAGATCTTCTCCAGTAACATCGTCTTGAAGTGCAACTTTAGGTGGATTATATTTAATATGATAAGTCCGCCCCGACTGCAAATGCACCCGACGTCCAGATAAGCGCGAAATAATTTCAGGAAAAGGTACTGCGATTTCAAGAACAAAGTTAATCAATACCCCAGCTTCTTTTAAACTATCAGCTTGAGCTATAGTTCTTGGGAAACCATCAAATAGATAACCATTTTTACAATCTGGCTCTTGTAAGCGTTGTTTAACTAGGCCTATCACAATCTCATCAGACACCAAAGCTCCAGCATCCATAATTGCTTTTGCCTTAAGCCCTAATTCTGTGCCTTCTTTAATAGCTTTACGTAACATATCCCCAGTTGAGATCTGAGGAATATTAAATTTTTCACAAATAAATTGTGCTTGTGTACCTTTACCTGCTCCAGGAGCACCTAATAATATAATTGCTATCATTTATTCAATTCTCATAAATACATAATTTTTAGCGCATGGATCCCAACCTAGGCTGGGATAACCTATAAATTCTGGGATGACGTAGTTTAATACCAGTCGCCAGCGTCTCTTGCATCACCAAACTTATACGGTGTTTCAGTATTATTAACATTATACCCACCAGCTAAATACTGATACAAGTTAACAATAGTTTGTAATTGTTGTAATTTTAGTGAAGCTAGAGTAATAGCCGCACTATCCATAGTAACCTTAGAATTTAGCTCATCAAGCTTACTATAAAGACCTTTGTTAAAATTATCAACACTTAAACCATAAGCAACCTTGGCGCTATCATATACTTTTGCCTGTTCATTATAACTTGCGGTGATTCTTTCATGTGCTGATAAGCCGCTATCAACTTGTGAGAACGCATTTCTTATAGTATATATGTAGTTATAGTATGCTGTATAGTACGCACCCTTGGCACTTTTAATTGCTCCAAACGCAGCTAAATTAACAAGAGGGAATGTTGCTGTACTACTAAATTTCCAAAAATCATTAGTATCATTAAATAACCCATCTAACGATGAAGTTGCAGTTCCTAATCCTCCAGTTAAAGAGATTGTTGGGAAAAATACCGATGTTGCAATACCAATATCAGCATTCGCGGCAATTAACTGCTGTTCTGAGGATACCACATCTGGACGCTGTTTTAGTACTGTTGATGGAATATTTGCTGGAATAATACCATCCATCGCTATATTATTAAAATTCGAACCAAGCATAATTGGACCAGGGTTTCTATTAATTAATACCTGCAGGGCATTTTGGGTAGAAACTATATTATTTTTAATAACTGGAATCTGTGCTTTTGCTGTTTGATAGTTTTGTTGATATGTTTGAAGCGACAATAAAGATATATAACCTTCTTTATATTGGCTCCCTGCTAATTCATAAAGTTTACCAGTATCGGCAACTAATGATTCTTGTAATTCGAGTTGATAGTTTAGTTCTGACAAAGTAAAATAGCTACCTGATACTTGAGATAATATAGTTAAACGCATAGCATCTTTGGTTGCTTGTGCTGCATATAATTGAGCTTTAGCTGCTTCTTGAGTTCTTAACTGTTGAAAAATATTCAAAGTGTATGTCGGAACTAAACCAACATTATAGCCAACATTATTACCCACAGTAGCACTACTAGCACCACCAGATAAACCTCCATTACCAAAGGTACCTGAGGTACTATACCCTGGAGATAACCCAAGAGTTGGCACCCAACCCATTTGGATTTGTTCCAAATACCCTTGAGCTTGAATAATACTACCAATTGACTGTTGCACACTCAGATTATTTTTAAGAGCTTGAGCCATTAGGCTATTGAGTGATTTGTCATTAAATTTTTCCCACCATGCAGTATCTGGAAGACTAGCGTTCATTTCTGATGCAGATAAATTATCTGCGCTACTCCAAGATTCTGGTGTATCTACAGTGGGCTTTGCATAATTGGGGCCCCATAGCCCACAACCAGACAACATAACACCAAGGGTTAAAGTACAAATATATTTAATTTGCATAACTCACCAAAACCTTATTAATCAATATAACTAGCGTATTTTAACATTTTTTTATATTCATGTATTTAATTATTTACGCATTCGTTTTAACCAACCCAAAACCGTAGTTTGTTTTGCTCTAGAAATAGTTAGTTCATGGGCTGGGGTATCTTTGGTAATGGTAGAACCTGCACCAATAACGCCACCCTCCCCAAGGGTAACTGGCGCTACCATCATAGTGCCTGAACCAACAAATACATTATCCTCAATTTTTGTTTTAAATTTATTTTTGCCATCGTAATTACAAGTAACACTACCAGCTCCAACATTAACTTTAGAACCGATCTCTGAGTCCCCAATATAAGTCAAATGATTAACCTTTGATGCTACTCCAATAGTTGAATTTTTTACTTCAACAAAATTACCGATATGTACATCATTTTGTAGTTTAGTACCTGGCCTGACCCTTGAAAATGGCCCAATCTTACAACCAACCCCAATAACCGCATCTTCAATAACACTATAAGGTTTAATTTCCACATCATTATTAACGGCAACATTCTTCAAAAATGATCCCGCACCAATTCTAACATTGTCACCTAATGCTACTATACCTTCAAATATACAATTAATATCAATAATACAATCTTTACCAACACTCACCTGACCTCGTATATCAATTCTTGATTTATCAAGAATTGTAGCTCCAGCTTCAAGTAATTTCTCAGCTTTTTTGGTTTGGAATATACGCTCCAAAAATTCCAATTGTAGTTTATTATTAACACCCATTATAGTATAGGTATGACGTGCATCAACATATGATATATCTACTGATTCATCATACGCCATAGCAACTATATCAGTTACATAATACTCACCTTGGCTATTTTGATTCGACAAATTATTTAACCACCCACCCAAGTATTTATTGGGTAATAAATAAAATCCTGTATTTATTTCACGAATACGCCGTTCACTTTGAGAGGCGTCTTTCTCTTCTACTATACTAATAATTTGCGATTGATCATTTCTTATAATTCGCCCGTATCCAGTCGGATTATCAAGATTAGCAGTTAGCATCACTACATTATCATCATATTTATTATGCATCTCTTTAAGTGTTAGTGCATCTATTAATGGTACATCACCATATAACAGTAATGTAGCTCCAGAAGATGATAAGTGCGGCAAAGCAGTTTTTAGGGCATGTCCAGTACCTAATTGTTTATCTTGGTGTGCCCAGATAAAATCATTGTTAGGTAACCTTTTATCAACTTCAGCTTTTACTATTTCTCCACCATGCCCATAGACAATTATAAGATTCGTTGGATTTAGCTCTTGCGCTGATTTGATTACATGAATTAGCATAGGAGTATCACCCACACTATGCAAAACTTTAGGTAGGCCAGAATTCATTCGTTTACCCTCTCCAGCAGCGAGGATTACCACATTTAAATCTTGCATATTCGTATCCTTAATTTATAGACCAGTGCTTATTATTGAGTAAACTACCTAAGCTCTTAATATTATCATAATTATTAATAAATTTCTTATCAACACTTAATTTACATTGTGATACACCGTTATTATAGTATAAATTTAATTTCACACCATTATCACTCAACATCGGAGTTAGTTTATCTATAGCAAAATCTTTTTCAATATGTAGGGTTAAATTCATCACATATTGTTGTAAAAAACTATCTAAACTATGTATTTTTTTTGCAGTGATTTTTATTTCATTTCTAAACTGATCATAAGTCAATTCACCCTCAATAAAAACAAACTCATCTTCTTTGATTAATGCTTTATACTCTTCATAAACATCATTAAACATTATAAATTCAATTTCCCCAGCATCATCTTCTATTTTTACAAAGTACATTTTACCGCCTTTTTTAAGCGGTCTAGCACCAATATAATTAATAACCCCACATACATCAACTTTTTCTTTAGCACGAGAATTAACAAATTCCTGCATTTCAGGATTATCTAGAGAATATTTACTAAGTGGCGTAATATCCAATTTTCTAACCAAATCATGGTACTCTTCAAATAAACTACCACTAAAATAGTAGCCAAGAGCTTGCTTTTCCATACTCAATTTTTCGCGAATGTTCCACTCTTCAAAAGGCTCTAGTTCAATATAATCATCACTAACTCCAGCATCAAAACCATCAAATAATGATGCTTGATTTTCATTAGCACGACTATTTTCAATATACTCTAATACTTTATTAATATTTTTAAATAATTTGGCACGATTTTTATTAAGCTCATCAAAAGCACCAGCTTTAACTAAATTCTCAATAGTACGCTTATTAACAATTGTCTTATAACACCGTTTACAAAAATCAACAAAGTCTATAAATTCACCATTTTGATTACGTTCTGATACAATCGTTTCAACCGCATATTGCCCAGCACCCTTAACCGCTCCCATAGCATAACGAATTTTAGATGCATCAATTGGCATAAAACGATACACTGATTTATTAATATCAGGTGGTAATAACTCTATCTCATTTTCAACTAAGTCTTGATAAAGCTCATACAGTTTGTCGGTATTATCAAGCTCTGACGATAGCGTTGCTGCCATAAAACAACTTATATAATGGGTTTTTAGATAAGCGGTATGATAAGATATTACGGCATAAGCAGCACTATGCGATTTGTTAAATCCATAATCGGCAAATTTTGCCATTAGTTCAAATAGATTATCTGCAAGCTCTGGAGCATAACCTTTCTTAAGAGCACCTTCAACAAAGATAGTCTTGTGTTTAGCCATTTCCTCAGCTTTTTTCTTACCCATGGCACGTCTAAGTAAATCAGCACCACCTAAAGTATATCCACCTATTATCTGAGAGATTTGCATTACCTGTTCTTGATAAACAATAACTCCGTATGTTGGCTCTAAGCAAACCTTGAGATCATCATGAAAATAATCTGCTACCTGTTCACCTTTTTTACGTTTGATGAAATCATCCACCATCCCCGAACCTAGCGGTCCTGGTCGATATAGGGCAATTAAAGCAATAATATCTTCAAAACAATCAGGCTCAAGCTTAGTAAGCACTCGGCGCATACCCTTAGACTCTAGCTGAAAAATAGCAGCTGCGTTACCACTTTGAAGTAATTTATAAGTATCAGGATCATTAAAATCATAATTGGATAGTTTAAGATCAACATTAAGTAATGCTTTGATATTAAGAACTGCCTCTTGAATAATAGTTAGATTTCGTAACCCCAAGAAGTCAAATTTAACTAATCCTACAGACTCAACATCATCTTTATCTAATTGTGAAGTTTGCATTCCATCTGCTAAATATAGTGGGCAGAAATCAGTTAATCTTGATGGAGCTATTAATACTCCAGCCGCATGCTTACCAACACTCCTAGTTAGATCCTCAAGCTGTAACGATAAGTCCCATAAACGCTGTACTTCATCATCAGCGTTATCAATCTTGGCTTTTAGATCATCAAACTTGCTATAAGCATCTTGAAGTGCAAAACTCTTTGCTGGGGTATTCATAATTAATTTTGATATTGAATCACATAAACCATATGGTAGTCCAAGAACCCGCCCAACGTCTTTAATAACAGCTTTTGATGACATAGTACCAAAAGTTGCAATTTGGGCAACTGCATCAGCACCATACTTCTCTTTTACATATTCAATAACTAGCTCACGTCTATCTTGACAAAAATCAATATCAAAGTCAGGCATCGATACCCGTTCTGGGTTTAGAAACCGCTCAAATAGTAAGCCATAACGAAGCGGTTCTACATCTGTTATCCCAAGAACGAATGCAACTAATGACCCAGCGCCTGATCCGCGTCCCGGACCAACTGGTACATTATTTTGTTTGGCCCAATTGATAAAATCTGCCACTATCAAAAAGTAACCTGGGAATCCCATTTGAATAATCGTTTTAATTTCCGTCTCAAGACGCGAACGATAAGTCGCTTCATGTTCTGCTCTAATCGCTTCTTCAGGATACATTTCAATTAGACGTTTATCTAAGCCATCATTAGCTAAAGCCCCTAAATATTCATTAAGCTCTAGACCATTTGGTGCTATAAAATTAGGTAAGAAATATGTGCCCAAAGTAATTTCAAAATTACATCTTTTGGCAATTGCAATAGTATTTTCAATACTACTAGGAATATCAGAGAAACGTTCAATCATCTCTAATTGACTCATAAAATACTGTTCATTGGTAAATTTGGAAACTCGTTTTTCATCATCGAGCTGACAACTATCAGCAACACAAACCCTTACTTCATGGGCTTCAAAATCATTAGCAATACCAAACTGAACTGGATGAGTTGCAACAACTGGCAATTTAAGCTGATGAGCAATATGTAATGACTCTTCTATCACCAAATTGGTATGTGGATTGTTTACTCTTTGTAGCTCAATATAATAACTATCAGGAAATGCTAATGCCCAACTTTTTGCTTTATTAACTGCTAAAGTTGATTTGTTTTGAATAATTAATTGCCCAATATCACCGTATAACCCACCTGATAATACTATCAAATTTTGCCAAACATTGGCAAATAGCCATTCTTCTTTAATATAAGGAATATCAGCAATTTTATTAATGACAAAAGAACGAGTAATTAATTCACATAAATCTTTATAACCAGCATTGCTTTTAGCTAATATCAACACCTTATAGAAGGTATTGTCGCCTGACTCAATATTTACTTCTGCTCCAACAATAGGTTTAACGCCACTATCTCTAGAGGTCTTATAAAACTTAATAAGAGCAAACATATTATGTAAATCAGTAATAGCAACAGCACCCATATTATCAGTATGCGCCAAATTAACTATATCATTAACTTTAAGAATACTATCAGTTATAGAGTACTCTGAATGAACCCGAAGATGAACAAAATTTTGCATATTATTGGTATTAACTTTCAAATGCTGTAGCTAAAGCTAGTGCTAACCTGGGTACTTGATTATAAAGTATTTCTGGAGGTTTATATTGCGGATTGGTTTTCTCACCCCAAATTGGATTTGGATAATGTGCGTCATTATAAAATCTTGGGATTATATGCCAATGTAAATGGGGGACAACATTACCTAGACTCGCTACATTAACTTTATTTGGGTTTAGGTATTGGCGAACTAATTTTTCTATGGTAAGTAAGGCACTAAATACCTTATTAGCATCAGAAAGACTTAAATCTGTCATTTCTTTATAGTGTGTGTTTAGGATAAGACGTACAAAGCCTGGGTATAAGCTTTCGTTAGGTAGAATAATCCGAAATAATTGATTTTTATAAACTACCTGAGCTACATCTTCATTACATAAAACGCATGTACTCAATTATAAACCCTCAAGAGTATTTTTAGGCAACGTAGTGGAAACTAGGTGGTACCTGTTCTTCATTTTCAAAAACCACATATTCCCAGGCTTCCGGTGTATTTAGTAGTTTTCTTAATAATTTATTATTAATAGCATGACCAGATTTGAAGCCCTCAAAGTAACCAATAATTGGATGACCACAAATATATAAATCACCAATTGCATCAAGAATCTTATGGCGTACAAATTCATCTTTAAACCTAAGTCCACCTTGGTTTAACACATTATCATCATCGATCACTACCGCGTTGTTTAGATTACCACCCAAACCTAAGCCATTTTTACGAATATTTTCTACTTCATACATAAAAGCAAATGTACGAGCACGAGAGATTTCACTAACGTATGATTGTTTTGCAAAATCAACTTCAAACTCGCTATTTTCATCTTTAAATAATGGGTGATCCCAGCGAATTGATAGTTTTACTTTATAACCATCAAAAGGCTCCATTCGTACCCAACGATCATCTTCTACTACATCGATCATTTGCTTAATTTTTATATATTTCTTTTTGGCACTTTGATCAACCACACCGGCTTGACTAAGTAGATATAGAAATGAATTTGATGATCCATCCATTATTGGAATTTCTGGAGCGGATAATTCAACAACTACATTATCAATACCATAACAAGCAAATGCAGATAATATGTGTTCAATTGTACCAACACGTACATTATCAGCATCAACTAGAGTTGAAGATAATCTTGTATCATTGATTAGAAATGGATGACATTTAATATGCGGTCTATCTGGTAAGTCAGTACGCACAAAAACTATACCTTTATCAACAGGAGCCGGTTTTAGGGTCAAATGAACCCTACAGCCCGAATGTAACCCAACCCCTGTTGCCGTAATTTCGTCTTTAATAGTTCTTTGATAAATCAAGAACGATTTCTCCGGAAAAATGATGGCGTAGAAAAAGCATTTTTATTGAAGTTATTACTAAATGGGTCATTAACACTCTCACTAACAACTTCTTCAGAAGATACTTCATCACTAACTGCATCTTCACGGCTGAATAAACCCTCAATATTATTATTTCTAATATCACTAAGACCTGTAGCTATTACTGTAACACGTATTTCGTCTTCAGGCATATCTTCAATCTCCGCCATTCCAGCTTTGAAATCTGCTTCAGGACTAACATGGTTTTGAATTAAACCCATAATTTCGTGATATTCTTTCATTCTAAGAGCACCTGGAGCTGATGAAACATTTACTAAAACACCCTTAGCACCATCTAATGATACATCATCAAGTAGCGGGCTAAATATTGCTTTTTCTGCAGCTTCAGTTGCACGATTTGGACCATTAGTAGACGAAGAAGACCCCATCATTGCTAAACCACGACCTGACATTACAGTTTTAACGTCAGCAAAGTCAAGACTAATTACTCCTGGAGTTTTAATAACTTCCGTAATACCTAAAACCGCACCTTTAAGAACATCATCTGCCGCCGCAAAAGCCGAACGCATTGACACATCTTCGTCAAGCTCAGATAATAGTTTTTCATTTGGTAATACAATCAGTGAATCAACGTATTTTTTTAGCTCTGCAATACCATTTTCTGCAGTCTTTTTACGTTTGTCACCCTCATAAGAGAATGGCTTGGTAACCACTCCTACTGTTAGGATATTAAGGCTACGAGCTATATCAGCAATCACTGGTGCAGCACCAGTACCAGTACCACCACCCATACCGGAGGCAATAAATAACATATCAGTACCTTTTAGTAGGGCTGCTATTTTTTCTCTATCTTCCATAGCGGCTTTTTTACCAACTTCAGGTTGACTACCAGCACCAAGACCACGAGTTAAACCATGACCTAACTGCAATAAGTGATGGGCTTTATTACGACTAAGAGCTTTAGCATCAGTATTAGCACAAATAAATTCAACATTTTTGACACCACCTCTAACCATATTATCAATAGCATTGCAGCCACCACCACCAACACCAATTACCTTGATAACTTCCCCAACATGAGTCATTATTTCTTGCAAGTCATAATTGTTGTCTAGTGTAGTTAAGTCAAATAATTTATCCATTTTTTACCCCTGTAGCCAAATCGGTCGTTATTTATTTTTTAATTAATTCACAATTTTGGTGAAAACATGCTTTTAATTTTATTAAAAAAAGTATTAGTTCCAACTTTATTGTCAGTAATTTCATGCAACATATATTCTTGTGCAAAATACAATGCCCCCAAACTAGTCGCATATTTGGGAGTTGCAATTAAATCAGCGAAATCTCCATTATAATTGGGAACCCCTATTCTAACAGGCAAATCAAAATATTGCTTCGCAAATTCTTCAATGTTTGGCAACAAGCTTGTGCCACCAGTTATAACAATTCCAGAGTTTATTATATCATATATTTTTTGTTTACTTAAGTTAGATTTAGTAACTTCAAAAATATCTTTTAAGCGCTCTTTAATGACATCAATCAATAATTTACGCGAAATCGTAGTATTAACTCCACGATGATCAGTTATTAAAATACCTTCGCCAATTTTTGATGTACTATTGCTTGTATAAGACGTTCCACCATAATTTAATTTGATATCTTCAGCAAGATTACGTGATATTTTAAGGACATTAGTTATATCGCGGGTTATATTCTCGCCACCCATAGGAATAGAACATAAAAATCTAATAAATCCATTTTCATATACAACAATATCTGTTGTCCCAGCACCAATATCAATTAAACAGCAGCCTAATTCTTTTTCTTCACGGTTTAAAACTGCCATACCTGACAATATCCCTGATGGTACAAGTTTTGCTAAACCATAACCACTATGGCGAATTATTTTTTTCATATTATCAACTTGGGTAATATTTGTCAAAAACATATTTATATTTGACTCAATAACATTAGCACTTAAATGAATAGGATTTATAGCATAATTTTCATTGTCAAGCAAATACTCCTGAACCTCATAATCTAAAACCTCAAGCTGTGGTGGAATGGTTGTTTGGTACACACCATCAATTAATTGCTGCATTATTTCTGGGGTAATACTTTGATTTTTTAATTCAATCTTACTCTTAGTATAACGGTTATACATAGAGCTGCCAGAAGCATTTAGAATAATACTTCCCATCGAGCAATCTGCATTAATTCTAGCTTCATTAATGACCTGCGTTGCCTTAATCGAAACATCTTCCAGATTACATACTACACCATTACTAACGCTTAAGAAATCATTGGCTTTACTATTATTGGTAAAGTAATAGTTACCTATTCCACACACTTCAACCTGTTCGCCAATAGAGCCTGCTAAAGATACAATTTTGGAGCTACCAATATCCAAACTAAAGATAATGCGATTTTGCATATTACTTAACCTTTCCTGATTCAACCGACTTTACCGCTACTGCTGATGACTTATTAATCGCATTAATTGCCATCGCATTTTTATAACACATATTTACATAATTTAAACCTGGATTTATCGTATATAATTTATCCCAATAACTATCCAATAATTTTAACTCAGCTTCTATTTCAGAACCACATATAACTACTTGTAAATCATTAGAAAAATATAATTTTGTTATTCCCATTCCATTAATACTGATTCGCTTTATTGATAAATTTCTATTTGGTAATACACGTCCGATTAGATGATAATCACTAAGAGCTTCACTTACATTATCAACAGAAGTATCAAAAACTGGCAAGCTCTCAGTTGCAGTACCATTAAATACTTTTCCATCATCTGAAATAAGCTGAAAATCACCCAAATAAGCAATTGCCTTATACTCAGAGATATTTACCATCACATCATTAGGAAAGCTTCTAGAAACTGCAATATGTTTTACCCAAGGAATTTCAAGAAAGTTGGCTTGCATTTCATGAATATCAAAGGTAAATAAATTACCTTCTACCGTATTTATCGCAACACTCTTTAAGTCATTTTGATCAACATGCTCCATGTCACCAGTAACAATAACTTTATTAACAGTAAACCAATTATTGACACCATACTCCACAAAAGAAAATATCAGTATAAATACAGCTAAGCCTCCAATTAGAAAGGCTAAACGATTGATAAATTTTAAATTATCAAAAACATTGAACATACAAATTAATTCCCTAAACGAGCACCATTCAAAATCTCTAAACATAATGCATCAAAACTAATGCCTTTGTCATTATATGCCATAGGCGCCAAACTATGACTAGTCATCCCAGGTAGTGTATTAATTTCTAAAAAGAATACTTCATTTTTTTCATTAATCATAAAATCTAGGCGAGCAACCCCTCTAGCACCAATAGCATCATAAGCTTTAATCGCATAATCTTCAACCACTGCCTGTAATTCACCCAAATCAATAGGGCATATGTATTTTGTTACATCAGTAAAATATTTATTTTGATAATCATAATTCCCTTGAGGTGCAACAATTTGTATAATTGGATAAACCACCCCATCACTAATGGTAATAGTATACTCTGGACCAATAATCATTTTTTCAACTAATACGGCTTCAGAATAAGTAAAAGCTAAATTTATTGCATCCGACAATTGCTCCATTTTAGTCACAAAAGTCAGCCCTATAGTAGATCCACCATTAACAGGCTTTACTACAACTGGTAAACTAAGCTCTAACTTAAAACTCGTCCGTGCTTTTTTGTTTATATACTGTGATCTTGCAACAGGTATACCAAGACCTTGCCAAATAAGTTTGGTTCTATATTTATCCATAGCTATGGCACTAGCCATAACCCCAGATCCAGAATATGGAATTTTGAGATATTCAAGGGCACCTTGAAGCGTCCCATCCTCACCACGAGGACCATGGGTCATTAGGACAACTCTCACAAAACCATTGGCACACAAATCTTGTAGTGGTCTTGTTGATGGGTCAAAAGCATGAGCATCAACACCACTTTTTATTAGAGATGCTAAAACTGCATTACCACTAATTAAAGATATTTCACGCTCTGATGAATCGCCACCCATTAGAACAGCTACTTTACCATATTTTTGTTTTAGGTCCATACCTACAATTCCTTTTGATTTATTGAAGGAGTAGCTGTGGTAATTTACCGATACTACCAGCCCCCATTGTAACTACCAAATCACCATCTTGCAAGATATTAAATAATTTTGCTTTGGCATCTTCCAAATCTTTGGCAAAAATCGCATTTTGATTACCATTCATGCGTATTGCTCGTGCTAATGAGCGGCCATCCGCTAACGGAATTGGCTTTTCTCCCGCAGAATATACTTCAAGAATAATTATTTGGTCAACTCCAGATAACACATTAATAAAATCATCAAATAGGTCTCGAGTGCGGGTATACCTGTGCGGCTGAAATATTAAAACCATTCTCTTATCTGGATATGCACCTTTTAGTGCACTAAGCGTTGCTTTTAATTCATTTGGATGATGCCCGTAGTCATCAATAAGCAATGCTTCATTACCTGAGCTAAAATGTATATTTGGATAATGCTGACATCTACGCCCAACTCCGTGGAACTCAGATAAACCACTAGCTATGTCATTTATATTACCCTCACACTCTAAAGCTACAGCAATAACTGATAAAGCATTTAATACATTATGTATTCCTGGTAGATTAAGTTTAATTTGGTGATCTAAATTATAATTAGGCGCAACTACTCTAAATTCCATAGTCTTACCAACAGCTTTGATATCTTTAGCATAAATAGTAGAATTATCATTTAGGCCATAAGTAATAATAGTTCTCTTAACTAGAGGAATGATAGACCTAACCCGCTCATCTTCATTACACAAAATAGCCCGCCCATAAAAAGGCATACGATGTAAAAAGTCCACAAAGGTTTGCTTTAATTTTTCTTCATCATGATCATAAGTATCCATATGATCTAGATCTATATTAGTTACAACAGCAATCATAGGATTAAGATATAAGAATGAAGCATCCGACTCATCAGCCTCAGCAACCAAATAATCCCCAGCTCCAAGCGTCGCATTTGACTCAGTAACAGCTAGTTTACCACCAATAATAAAAGTCGGATCAAGATTACATTGACGAAGCACCTCAGCACAAAGGCTAGTTGTTGTGGTTTTTCCATGAGTTCCCGCAATTGCAATACCATATTTAAAACGCATTAATTCGGCAAGCATCATAGCTCGTGGAACAATAGGAATCCCATTCTCTTTTGCAGCAATTAACTCAGGATTATCTTCCGCTATTGCAGTTGAAGTAACAATCACATCACTATTACCAATATTACTACTGTCATGTCCAATAAATACTTTGATCCCAAGCTTCACTAAGCGTTCGGTATTATAACTAACTGATGCATCAGTACCTGATACTATATAACCTAAATTGGATAATAGCTCGGCAATACCAGACATGCCAACGCCACCAATACCGATAAAATGTATGCGTTTAATTTTATGTTTCATTAGTTTGCCTTAATCACATCTACCCCAGATTTAGGAGTAAAAATAAAATCAGCTGCTGGGATTTGTATTCCAGATTTTACATTAGTAAAAGTAATCATACTTTTATTATTAAAACTATCGACAAATTTCATTTCTGCTAGAGTATTTTGTTTAAATCCAATTTGAACTAACTTAAAGCCATTATTATCACTAGCTTTCTTAGCTACCAAATTTACCCAAGATAATCCATCATCACTTTCTTTTATATTTGATACAATATAATCATTTTTGATATTAGAGCCACCGGCTAAAAGAAGAGCTGGAGATTTACCAAGTGAACTATCTAGTTTTTTCTCGGTAACTTGAGCTAATGGTTTATCATAAATATAAATCATCTTTCCATCGCTAACTATTAACTGCCCATCTTCTACATATTCCCAACGAAACTTATTGGGGCGAGAGATTTCAAGAACCCCAGTACTTACACGATTTTTTTTATTTCCAAATACTGTTTGGCTAAAATTAGCACTCGTCATTTGGTTTTTTAAAAAAGCATCAAGTGCAGTAATTCCATCCGCAAAAACTTTTACACTGGTAGCTAACATTAAAATAATCAATAATTTTTTCATATATTTTTCCTAATTAAATTCAATTTTTGGTTCTCTATTAAGTAAGTTGGTTACACTGTTTATAATATCAGATTCTTCAAACAAAATCTTATAAACCGTATCTACTATTGGCATATCAAGATTTAAGCGTACACTAAGTGCATATACTTCTTTTGCAGCATTAATACCTTCGGCAACATGTCCCAAATCATCTAATATAGCATTAATTTTCGCTCCAGTAGCTAATTTTAACCCAACTTGCCTATTTCTTGAAAGCTCTCCAGTACAAGTTAAAATTAAATCTCCAACTCCTGTAAGACCATAAATAGTCTCGGGAACGCCTCCTAATGAAATTACTAGTTCTTTTAACTCATTAAGACTTCTAGTAATAAGTGCCGCACGAGCATTATAGCCTAAATTTAGACCATCACAAATACCAACAGCAATTGCAATTATATTTTTTACCGCTGCAGCAATTTCAGCACCCATAACATCAGTATTGGCATAAACCCTAAAATTAGGTATTGCTTTTAATTTACCAATCCACCCAAGTGCAAATTGAAGATTTTCACTAGCAAGAGTTATTGCTGTAGGCTTAGATTCTGCAACTTCTTTTGCAAATGATGGCCCTATTAAAGCACCAATATTTTTAAAACCCGGTAAAACCTCAGACACAACTTGATGCGGTAACAAACCAGTGCCTATTTCAAACCCCTTACATACCCATATAATATCAGGGATTTTAGACTCTTGTTTTAATATATTTAAAATACTTCGTAGGACAGAACTTGGAACAGCTATGATTACTAAATCAGCCGTCAACGCATCCGAAAAATCACTTGTTGCTTTTATATCATGTGGAAATTTAATAGTTTCAGGTAAGTAGTCTTTATTAGTACGGTGTAGATTGATTTGTTCCACATGATTACTACTTCTACTCCATAGTTTTACAGATGCAACATTACTCATGGCAATTGCAAGAGCAGATCCCCATGATCCAGCGCCTAAAATACTAATAACCACAACTTATCAACTAATTAATAGTATTGCTTGTTGCATTAGCTTCTGCCTGCTGTTTTTGTTGATACAAATATGCAAAATTTACAGGAGCAAGCACTACTGGTAAAAATCCAGCACGGGTAGTTAAATCACTGACTAATTCACGAAGATACGGAAATAAAATATTAGGACATTCTATATTGTGTAATAACTGCAGTTGATCAGATGGAATATTTTGCATTTGAAAAATACCGGCTTGATCAATCTCAATCAAAAACATTTGCTCCACGCCAATTTTAGCATTAACAACAGCATGTAAAGTAGTTTGATAAACCCCAGGATCCAACTCTGTAGAATTAAAACTAATATTTAATTCAATATTTGGTTGTTCACGATTAAGGAAAATTTTAGGAGCGTTAGGGATTTCAAGGGAGATATCTTTTATATAAATCTTATCTAAACTAAATACGGACTGCGTTTGCTCTGACATTATAATACACCTTTACTAAAAAATAATAACATTAGCAAAGATTTTATCACATCTTGACACCAGAGATTAAGTAGTTTGAGTAGTTCAAATATAATATGTAGTTTTTGTCATGATTTTGGAACCAAACCGCATTATATTCTTAACTAAATCAGGTAATTCTACCGCACCTGATTGACTAGCTAACATCGCATGACCCTCTTCATCTTCCTTCATTTGTTTGATAATAGCTATACTTTTAGTGTCATGTTTTGATATTTCTTCTAAATTTTCACTTAAATGCTTAGAAACCTGCAACTCAGTTTCCTCTAAAAAACCCATATTCCATTTATCTCCAATAACTCCAGCAGTTACACCCATGGTAAGACTAGCAAAATAAAACAAAGGATTTAAGACACTCGTTCTACCACCTAACTCATGGATTCTAGATGATGTCCAAGCAAGATGCTCTATTTCTTCAAATGCAGAATTCTCAAATAGCTCACGTGTATCTTGATTTCTACTAGTTAAGGCCTGACCTTGATATAGAGCTTGGGCACATATTTCTCCGCAGTGATTTATCCGCATTAAGGAAATCGAATGCTTTTTTTGTGACTCAGACATTTCTTCTTCATTTATATTAGCATCAGGATGTTCTCTTATTGATACTGCTTTTACACTCAAGGTTTTTACAACCTTATCTATTTCAATTATTATTTTATCTATTAGCATATTTTATCATCAACATAAATTTTTAAACTTGCAAATTGGTCTTGTTACGAGTTACAATTATACCGTTTTAAATAAATTTAGATTAATATTTTTTGCAAAGGAACAACTCATGAATATGGATAAAATCAGTGCTGGCAGTAACTTACCTGAAGAATTTAACGTAATCATTGAAATCCCGGCTAACTCTTCTCCAATTAAATATGAGATGGATAAAGATTCAGGAGCATTATTTGTTGATAGATTTGTAGGTACTGGAATGTCATACCCTGCAAATTATGGTTTTATCCCTCATACACTATCAGAAGATGGCGATCCTGCTGACGTTGTAGTAATTACACCTTTTCCTGTAGTTCATGGTGCAGTTGTTAAATGTAGGGCTCTAGGAGTGCTGCGCATGGAAGATGAAAGTGGAATTGACGCTAAACTTCTTGCTGTTCCAACAGTGAAATCATGTGCCTTATATGCTAATATTAAATCAATTGAAGATATTCAACCTTTATTAGTTGAACAAATTAAATACTTTTTTGAACACTACAAAGGATTAGAAAAAGGTAAATGGGTAAAAATAACCGGCTGGGAAGGCATTGAAGCTGCCAAGAAAGAAATTTTGGATTCAGTTGCTCGTTATAATAAATAAACCAAGTCACCATACAAACATCTTACAAAAAGGTTATAATTAAATGGTTCAAGTGCGTAAAAAGACTTCTAAAGTAGCGGCTAAAACCGCTACCAAATCGTCAGTTCAGAAGCGTGAGATTATAAGTATTCATCAATTTAGTAAAATTGCAATGACTTTTTGGCTAGGTGGTACATGGATGGCTGGAATAGTAATTTTTCCAGTGTTATTTAAAACACTGGATCAAATTACAGCTTCAGAATTGGTATCTCAAATACTAAACATCCAATCCTATATTGGGATAATATGTTTAATAATTGCTTTTATCGAAGTTATTGTAAACCATAGACTTGCATTACTTGCTACCAAACGTTTTTGGTACATATTATGCATGTTTTCAATACTAGTAGTTGAATACTTTGCTATTTTCCCGATGATTTATGCTCTAAGAGAAAAAATTTCATTATTTGCACAGCAATTAGTGTCTTTACAAAATAATGCTTTTGATTTCTGGCATTCATTTTCTGCGATATTATTTATCTTAACATGCTTTCTTGGTATGTTATATCTTATAGAAATGTAAAATAAAATACTTGATATTTCCACATATGCCCCCACATCTAAATATATGTTAATCAAATGAAGGGTAATTAATGCAACTTACACCAAGTCAAATCGTCAATGAACTCGACAAATACATAATAGGCCAAGATGCAGCTAAAAAAGCTGTCGCAATTGCCATTAGAAACAGGATTAGACGCCAAAAAGTGGAACAGCCACTACAAAGTGAAATAACTCCAAAAAACATACTAATGATTGGCCCAACAGGGGTTGGTAAAACTGAAATTGCTAGACGCCTTGCTAAACTTGCTGATGCGCCTTTTATTAAAGTTGAAGCGACCAAGTTTACTGAAGTTGGCTATGTCGGTCGTGATGTTGATTCTATTATTAGAGATCTTGTCGAGATTGCTGTAAAAGACTTTCGCCAAAGAGCTCAAAAAAACAATCTTGAACAAGGTAAAAAACTTGCTGAAGAAAGAATATTAGATATATTATTACCCCCAGCTCGCTTAAACGATGAAGAAATAAAAAATAACTCTGATAATAGCACTCGTGAAAAATTTAGGGAGCTACTTCATCAAGGTAAATTTGATGATAGAGAAGTTGATATTGAGATTGAAACTCCTAGGGCTACAATAGGTCTTATGGGGCCTCCAGGGCTTGAAGATTTGACTAGTCAGATTCAAAATATGTTTGACAGTAATATTGCGGGTAAGAAAAAGAAGCGTAAACTCAAGTTATCTGAAGCATTTAAAGCATTTACTGAAGAAGAAGCAAATAACCTAGTAAATGAAGACGAAATTCGTACGCAAAGTATAAGTAGTGTTGAACAAAATGGTATAGTATTTATCGATGAAATTGATAAAGTAGCCATAAAAAGTGGTAATAGTGGAGCTGATGTATCGCGTTCAGGCGTGCAACGTGACTTACTACCATTAGTTGAAGGAACTACTGTTAGTACCAAATATGGGACGTTAAAAACTGACCATATATTATTTATAGCTTCAGGTGCATTTCATTTGGCAAAGCCATCTGATTTATTACCAGAACTTCAAGGGCGTTTTCCAATTCGGGTTGAATTACAATCTTTAACGATTGATGATTTTGCCAAGATTCTAACAGCAACCGATGCTTGTTTGACACAGCAGTATAAAGCACTACTTGCTACTGAAAATAGTAAAATCACTTTCACCAATGATGGAATAAAGCAAATAGCAGAAATCGCCTTTAATGTAAACGAAAAAACTGAAAACATTGGAGCTAGAAGATTATACACTATCATGGAGCGACTACTTGAAGATGCAAGTTTTGCACCTGAGGACCATCCAAAAGTGATAATTAATAAAGCCTTTGTAAACAAGAAGCTTGGAGAAATTTCTCAATCTGAAGATTTATCACGTTATGTTTTATAACTAGGTTTGACTTCAGTAATTTTTCGGAAAATTAACCAACACTACCAATATTTAGATATGTTAGAATTAAGCACTCGTTTTTGAGATATGTTTTTTGTAAATAAAAGAAAGGAAATCTTATGAAGAAACTTAATCTAGTGATTCTTGCTGCAGCTTTTGCTACAAGCAGTTTTGCTGAAACTTTATACGTAAATGGTAAACCAGTTGATCAAAAAGTAATTGATCAAGCGATGGCGCAATTCAAAAAGTCATCTCCAATGGCTGCTGGGCAAATGAATAACCCACAATTTAAAACACAACTTTTACAATCTGTAGGAATGCAACAAGCAATTCTAGCAGAAGGTAATAGTCAAGGTCTAGATAAATCTCCAGCTTATCAAGAAAAACTACAAGAAGTTAAGCCTATGATTTATGCTCAAATTCTTCAAGAAAAAGCTAACAATACTGCTGTAAGCGATGCTGATGCAAAAGCTAAATATGAAGAAATGAAAAAACAAGCTAGTAGCCAAAAACAGTATGATGTGTCACATATTTTAGTTAAAGATAAAAAAACTGCTGATGATATCGAAGCGCAACTTAAAAAAGGTGCTAACTTTGCTGATTTAGCTAGAAAATACTCAACTGACCCTGGTTCTAAAACTAAAGGTGGTGAATTAGGTTGGTCTGATGGTTCTAACTACGTACCAGAATTTACTGCTGCGATTAAAACTTTACAAAAAGGTAAATATACAACTACTCCAGTTAAATCTCAATTTGGTTTCCATATAATCAAATTAAACGATGTTAAAACTGGTGCAGCAAACAATAATATGCCTGCATTTGATAAAGTTAAAGACCAAATCAAACAACAATTGCAATCTGAAAAAACTCGCGCTTTCTTTGATGGCTTAAAAGCTAAATATAAAGTGGAAGTTAAGTAATTGCTAATATAAATGTCATCCCAGCTTAGGCTGGGGCACATTTTATTTGATTACAAAAACCCCCCGATTAGTATAATCGGGGGTTTTTATATTTCTACATCATTACAAACTTTTAGGGCATGGATCCCAGCCTGCTGCTTTGATGACTGACCTGCATGGACCCCAGCTTGCTTGCTGCTTTGATGACGATTTATAATGAAAGACGTAGAGATAATTACTCTGCTTTGGCTATATCATCTTCTGCATACTCAGCCATTAAAGCATTATGCCGAGCTTTATGGAAAGCAAGACCAGTACCAGCAGGGATCAAACGACCCATGATAACGTTTTCTTTAAGTCCACGTAGATAATCTACACGTCCAGCAACAGCAGACTCAGTTAAGACTCTAGTTGTTTCTTGGAACGATGCTGCAGATATAAACGAATCAGTTGATAATGATGCCTTAGTAATACCAAGTAATATATTAGTAAATTCAACTGGTTGCAACCCTTGATTAACTAAATTATCATTTTCATCCATAATTGCTGCACGTTCAGCTTGTTCACCTTCAAGATAGATATTACTATCAGCAGGATTCACAATAACTACACGACGTAACATTTGACGGACAACTACTTCAATATGTTTATCATTGATTTTAACACCTTGTAAACGATATACTTCTTGAATTTCTGAAGCGATATATTTGGATAATTCCTCGATACCCTTCATGGCTAATAATTCATGAGGATCAACAGGACCATCAACAATCATTTGACCTAATTCAACAAACTCACCATCATTTACCAAGATATTTTTATCTTTTGGAATTGAAAGCTCAACAAAATCGCCACTACTAGCAGCAATCTTAACTTTATGCTTACCTTTAGTTTCTTTTTGGAAAGAAATGATGCCTGACATTGGAGCTAACATACCAGCATCTTTAGGTATACGAGCTTCAAATAATTCAGCAACACGTGGTAATCCACCTGTAATATCACGCGTTTTAAGCGATTCTTGTGGTTTCTTAGCAATAACATCACCAGCATGTACAGTCTCTGCATCACGCACAGTAATAATATCCCCAATTTGGAAGCTAATGATAACTGGCGTATCAGTTCCAGTAATCTTAACCTCTTTACCACTTGTATCATACAAACGTGCTATTGGGCGAACATTTTTATCTTTATTTCTCGCACCCTTAACTTTGGATGAATCAATAACTTTAAGTGTAGTAAGACCCGTTACTTCATCAGCTTCTTTTACAACTGTAACACCTTCTTCTACATTCTCAAGAACAATAGTACCTGAGTACTCAGCTACTACTGGACGAGCATGTGGATCCCAAGATGCTAGTTTACCACCAGCAGTTATATTGTGACCATCTTCAACATATATTGTAGAACCATATGGAATCTTATGTTGTTCACGTTCACGACCATGCTGATCTAAAATAATTACTTCAACAGATCTAGAAATAACAACCATTTCACCATTTTGTCTAGTTACATAACGTAAATCACGATATTGAACTACACCTGAAGATTTAGCCTCAACCTTACTAACAGCAGCCGAACGCGATGCCGCACCACCAATATGGAATGTACGCATCGTTAACTGTGTTCCTGGCTCTCCAATTGACTGAGCAGCTATAATACCAACTGCTTCACCAATATTAACTAAATATCCACGAGCTAAATCACGTCCATAACATTTAGCACATAATCCATAACGAGTATCACAAGTAAGAGCTGTTCTTACCTTAACTTCATCAATATTGCTTTCATCAATTTTACTAACGATATGTTCGTCAATAAGCGTCCCAGCTAATGCTAAAATCGCTCCAGTATCAGGCTCAATAACATCACTAGCACATACACGACCTAAAACACGGTCACGTAATGACTCAATAACGTCCCCTCCTTGAATTACAGATTTCATCACAACACCATCAGTAGTACCACAATCAACTTGAGTAATTACCAAGTCTTGGGTCACATCTACCAAACGACGTGTTAGATATCCTGAATTCGCTGTTTTTAGTGCAGTATCAGACAACCCTTTACGCGCTCCATGAGTCGAAATAAAGTATTGTGATACATTTAGACCCTCACGGAAATTCGCTGTAATCGGAGTTTCCATAATAGAACCATCTGGTTTAGCCATCAATCCACGCATACCTGATAACTGTTTAATCTGAGCAATAGAACCCCTTGCACCAGAGTCAGCCATCATATAAATTGAATTAAATGAATCTTGATCAACTGTCGCACCATCAGCGGCAACAACCTGCTCTTTTGATAATTCACTCATAAGCGTCTTCGCGATTTCGTCCCCACAACGACCCCAGATATCAATAATCTTGTTATAACGTTCACCTTGAGTTACCAAACCATCTTGGTATTGACGGGTGATTACTGCAACTTCTTTTTGTGATTCATTAATTCTATTTTCTTTAGTAGTTGGAATATGCATATCATTAATACATACAGAAATTCCACCACGTGTAGAATACGTAAATCCGGTGTACATCAAATGATCAGCTAAAATTACTGACTCTCTAACACCACATTTTCTAAAGGCGATATTGATCAATTTAGCCACATCTTTTTTCTTCATTGGGCGATCAATTAAACTAAACTCTAAACCTTTAGGCAGGATTTGCGATAATATAGCACGACCAACAGTAGTTTTATGGCGAATAATATTCTCTTCAAATACCCCATTAGGATTCTTATTCCATTCTGGAATCCGAACTGTTACTATTGCATGTAACCCAACTTGTTCCGCTTGATATGCACGCTCTAATTCTTTGATACTAGAGAAGATACTACCTTCACCTTTATCATTAATTTTTTCACGAGTCATATAATAAAGACCCAAAATAATATCTTGTGATGGAACAATAATCGGCTCTCCATTGGCAGGAGATAATACATTATTTGATGCAAGCATCAAAGTACGTGCTTCCATCTGAGCTTCGATACTAAGAGGAACGTGTACCGCCATTTGGTCACCATCAAAATCGGCATTAAATGCAGAACATACTAAAGGATGCAATTGAATTGCTTTACCTTCAATTAAAATTGGTTCAAATGCTTGAATACCAAGTCTATGCAGTGTTGGTGCACGATTAAGTAGTATTGGATGCTCACGAATTACTTCTTCAAGAACGTCCCATACAATAGGATTTTCGCTTTCAACCATACGTTTAGCGTATTTAATTGAAGCTGCAGCACCTATTGCTTGAAGTTTATGATATACAAATGGTTTAAATAGCTCTAACGCCATAACTTTTGGTAATCCACATTGATATAAACGTAGAGTTGGGCCAACTGTAATAACCGAACGACCTGAATAATCCACACGTTTACCCAATAGATTTTGACGGAAGCGACCAGATTTACCTTTGATCATTTCAGCTAAAGATTTTAATGGACGTTTATTCGCACCAGTAATCACTTTACCACGTTTACCATTATCAAATAATGAGTCAACTGCTTCTTGTAACATACGGCGCTCATTACGTAGAATAATTTCAGGAGCACGAAGTTGAATTAGTTTACGTAAACGATTATTACGGTTAATCACACGGCGATATAAGTCATTCAAATCACTAGTTGCAAAACGACCACCATCAAGTGCAACCAAAGGACGTAAATCAGGTGGTAATACTGGAATAACATCCATAATCATCCAGTCGGGTTTCATTTCTGAACGTTTGAAACCTTCTAGTACTTTTAGACGTTTAGCTAATTTTTTAAGATTAGTATCACTCTTAGTATTAGACATTTCTTGCTTGATACTAACAATCTCATTATCTACTTCAATTGCTTGTAGCATTTCACGTACAGCTTCGGCACCAATACCAACACGAATCTTGTCAGCATCTTCGCTTTCAACAAGAGCATTATATTGTTCAGGAGATAAAATATCACCTTTTTTCAATAGTGTTTTATTATCTTTAGGGTGAGTTGGCGGATCCATGCGATCAATAATTTCAATTATCGCGTATGCTTCAAAATATAGTACATGCTCTATGTCCCGTAATGGCATATCAAGAACCATACCCATACGAGATGGTAATGATTTTAAAAACCAAATATGAGCTACAGGCGAAGCTAATTCAATATGCCCCATACGCTCACGACGCACTTTAGATAGTGTAACTTCAACACCGCACTTCTCACACACTACACCACGATGCTTAATTCGTTTATATTTACCACATAAGCACTCGTAATCCTTAACCGGGCCAAAAATACGCGCACAAAATAGGCCATCACGCTCAGGACGTAGTGTACGGTAATTAATAGTCTCTGGTTTTTTTATTTCGCCATATGACCATGAACGGATTTTATCCGGTGAAGCTAAGCCAATACGAATACGACCATAACTTTCGTTAGAATCTTTTTTATTTATTAATAAGTTACCTAGATCTAGCATCTATTTTTCTCCTACGAGGATTATCAAAACTTGTTTCTGTTCTTGTGCATTTACAAATATATTACTCTTCTAGTTCCATATCAAGAGCTAGAGCACGTACTTCACGTGTTAATACTTTAAATGCTTCAGGAATATCCGCTGAAATCTTATGTTTACCCTCAAGTAAGTTTTCATACATTTCAGTTCTACCCTCAATATCATCTGACTTAACTGTCAACATTTCTTGTAGTGTATAAGCAGCTCCATATGCTTCAAGTGCCCACACCTCCATCTCACCAAAACGTTGTCCACCAAACTGAGCTTTACCTCCGAGTGGCTGTTGTGTTACTAATGAGTATGGACCTGTTGAACGAGCATGTACTTTCTCATCAACCAAATGATGTAGTCGTAATACATACATATACCCAACTGTAACCGGACGGTCAAAAGGCGTACCAGTTCTTCCATCAAATAACTGCAATTGTCCTGATTCAGGCAAATCTGCTAGTTTAAGCATAGTCTTAATCTCTGACTCTTTAGCACCATCAAAAACTGGAGTTGCAAATGGCACACCATGAGATAAATTACCAGCTAATTCAAGTAATTCATCATCAGTAAAGTCTTTAATATCTTCTTGCTTACCTGACACGTTATATACTTTATCAATAAAGCTTCTAACTTCCTTAAGGTTGTTATGTTGCCTTGCCATATTTTCAATTTTGGCACCCAAGGCTTTGGCAGCTAAGCCAAGATGCACTTCTAGTACCTGACCAATATTCATACGCGATGGAACCCCAATAGGGTTTAGAACTACATCAACAGTTCTACCATCAGCCATATATGGCATATCTTCAACAGGTAATACTTTAGAGATAACACCCTTATTACCATGACGACCAGCCATCTTGTCCCCAGGTTGTAACCTACGTTTTACAGCTACAAAAACTTTTACCATTTTTATAACGCCATTAGGTAAATCAACACCTTGATACAGCTTTTCTTTTTGAATTTTAAATTTAGCTTCTAAATCAGCACGTTTTTCTTCAACTGCTTTTTGGATTGTAGCTACAGTTGCTGCAACTTCTTCATCTTTTACTTTGATGTCAAACCAATCACGCTTGTGTTTAGCTTCATCAAGTAATTCTTGAGTAACTTTACCATTTTTACGTCCATCTAACTCATGACCTAAAATCAAATTAGAAACACGATTTAGTGCATCAGCCTCAATAATATTGATTTGATCAGTTAAATCCTGACGGTATTTCTTAAGGTCGCTTTCGATAATCTCAAGACTTCTAGCATCTTGTTTAGTACCATCGCGATTAAATACCTGCACATCAATAACTGTACCTTGCATTCCAACTGGAACACGCAGTGAAGTATCTTTAACATCAGATGCTTTTTCACCAAAAATAGCACGTAATAATTTTTCTTCAGGAGTTAATTGAATCTCCCCCTTAGGAGTTACTTTACCAACTAATACGTCACCCGCTTCAACAACCGCTCCAATATGCACCACTCCAGTTTCGTCTAAACGAGCTAACTGAGTTTGCGATAAATTTGGAATATCACGAGTTATTTCTTCGTCCCCTTGCTTAGTTTCACGAGCTAGAACCGATAATTCTTCTATATGAATTGAAGTGTATTTATCCGACGCTACTAATTTCTCAGATACTAAAATCGAATCCTCAAAATTATATCCGTTCCATGGCATAAAGGCTACTAATACGTTTTGACCAACAGCTAATTCACCTAAGTCAGTAGCTGAGCCATCGGCAATTACATCACCAACATTAATTTTGTCACCAATTTTAACAATTGGTTTTTGATTTAAACAGGTATTTTGGTTACTTCTGATATATTTAATCAAATTATAAATATCAACACCCAAATCTTTACCTTTGATTTCATTATCATTAACTCTAACGATAATGCGATTACCATCAACATAATCAACTACACCGCCACGTTTTGCAATAACAACAGTTCCTGAGTCAATCGCAGCTACTCGTTCCATACCTGTACCAACTAATGGACGATCAGCACGTAAACAAGGCACACCTTGACGTTGCATGTTTGATCCCATCAATGCACGGTTGGCATCATCGTGTTCCAAAAATGGAATTAATGAAGCAGCAACAGATACTACTTGATTGGTTGCCACATCCATGTAATCAACTGTACTTGAATTAACTAATGTGGTCTCACTTTTTTGACGTGCGGTAATAATATCATCAGCAAAGCCATTTTTATCGTTAAGTTTAGCATTCGCTTGAGCAATAACAAATTTTGCTTCATCAATAGCTGATAAATATTCAATATCTTTTGTTACAACACCTTTTACAACTTTTCTATATGGAGTTTCTAAAAATCCATGTTTATTAGGACGAGCATATACAGATAATGAATTAATCAGTCCAATATTTTGTCCTTCAGGTGTTTCAATCGGACACACACGACCATAATGGGTAACATGTACGTCACGAACTTCAAAACCAGCACGATCACGTGTCAATCCACCAGGCCCAAGAGCTGAAATACGGCGTTTATGCGTAATTTCAGACAATGGATTAGTATGATCCATAAATTGTGATAACTGACTAGTTGAGAAGAAATCTTTTAGGCTAGAGGTAATTGGTTTAGCACTAATTAATTTATTTGGTAATAAATCTTTTTCTTCTAAAGTTTGTGATAATTTATCTTTAACCGCTTTATCAATTCTAGATAATCCAACACGAAATTGATTTTCTACTAATTCACCAACACCACGAATACGACGATTACCTAAATGATCGATATCATCAATAACCCCACGACCGTTTCTAAGTTCAATTAATATAGCTAATGCAATAATAATATCTTCTTTACTCATTAGGATATTATCATCTGACTTGAGACTTACACCATGAGCTAACATTCTATTGTACCAATCAGGAGTTTTTGCATCAAGCTCATTTTGGTAAGTACGTGAATTGAATTTAAATCTACCTACTTGTGATAAATCATAAGTCTCTGGATTAAAGAATGTACGAGTAAATACTGTATTTGCTATCTCTTCTGAGTAAGGCTCACCAGGTCGCATCATTTTATAAATTTGATGAATAGCTTCTATCGTATTTTGAGCGGTTTCTTTACTACCTTCTTCATCTCTAAGTGTATCAGCTAGGTAAGAACCATGCTCAAGATCATTCACATATAAAGTATCAATTGATTTTATACCAGCTTCTAATACTTGTTTGATTAGTTCTTCATTAATAATGGTATTTGATTTACCAATAACTTCACCAGTATCTAGATCAACTACATCACTGCCTAATATACGACCAATTAGATCATCAGCAGGAACCTCAATTTCTTTTAAGCCAGTTTTTTCTAAATCGCGGATATTTTTTGTAGTAATTTTTTTATCTTTAACAATAATCAAATTACCATCTTTATCAGCAATATCAAATTTGGCAACTTCACCCTTTAGGCGAGCAGCAATAACTTTTTTGTACATTTTACCTTTTTTAATTTGGTAATTGTCTTTATCGTAAAATATGTCCAAAATATCATCATGCGTATAACCAATAGCTTTTAATAGCAATGTTATATTCATTTTTCTACGTTTATCGATACGGAAATAAATCAAGTCTTTTGCATCAAACTCCAAATCTAACCAACTACCACGATATGGAATAATACGTGCTGAGTAAAGTAGTTTATTTGATGAATGATTTTTTCCACTATCATGTTCAAAGTAAACACCAGGAGAACGATGTAATTGAGATACTACAACTCTTTCATTACCATTGATAATAAAAGAACAGCTATCAGTCATAAATGGAATTTCACCCATATATACATTTTCGTCCACGCTATGTACGATATTCTTATAATCGCTCTCACGATCAAATACAGTTAGGCGAACTTTAGCATGTAATTTACCTGAATAAGATACACCACGAAGTAAACATTCGCGAACGTCAAATACAGGGTCAGTTATTGAATAACTGACAAAATCTAAACGAATTCCACCATTATTAGATACTATTGGGAAAACATCGTTAAAAGCCTTTTGCAATCCAGTATTTTTCCGTTTTAATGGTAACGTTTGATTTTGCAAAAATTCTTCATATGAATTTTGCTGCATTGC
Source organism: Neisseriaceae bacterium (assembly GCA_947446595.1). Lineage (GTDB taxonomy): Bacteria > Pseudomonadota > Gammaproteobacteria > Burkholderiales > UBA11063 > Aquella. The sequence goes on from CANFGS010000008.1 coordinate 55,869, forward strand.
CAACAGATATGGAACATGTAAGGCTGCAGGTTGTTTCGCAAAGCTCTTGCGAATGCGTTTTTTTTCTGTAAAAGAATAGCTCATAGACATAAAAGCTCCAAAGACTAGTAAAATTTGAAAAAGAAAACCGTAATAATCACTTTAATTAAATGACCATTACTCTTTGCTTTTCGTTAAACTACGACACTATGTCGTAGCAGAAGATGACGAAAGTGTTTTTCGCCATCTCAGCATTTTTTCGATATCTTAGCTTGGGTTTTGTCACTCCAGTAGGGTTATCGTCACCACAGCAAGTTTATCGTTATCCCAGCAAGTTTATCGTCATCCCAGCGTAGGCTGGGATCCATTAATTCTAAACTACTTAATCTCTGCTTTCGCACCAGCTTCAGTAATTTTCTTAACGATAGCTTCTGCATCAGCTTTTGAAATACCTTCTTTAAGTACTTTTGGAGCCGCTTCAACAGCAGATTTAGCATCAGCTAAACCTAAACCAGTAATTTCACGAACTACTTTAATCGCAGCTACTTTGTTAGCACCAGCTTCAGTTAAAACTACATCAAATTCAGTTTTTTCTTCGGCAGCAGCAGCACCAGCACCAGCAGCAGGACCAGCAGCAACAGCAGCGGCAGCAGAAACACCAAATTTAGTTTCCATTTCTTTAACTAATTCAGATAAATCTAAAACTGACATCTGAGAAATTGCATCAATAATATCTTGTTTGGCAACAGCCATAATCGGACTCCTAATAAATTTATAAAATAACTGCTTTAAGCAGCCTGTTCTTTTTGATCTCTGATTGCAGCAACAACGCGTACGAAGCTTGCAGGAACTTGCAACATAACACCCATAACCATAGATAATAATTCATCTTTGCTTGGTGTGCTAGCTAATTGTTGAACTTCAGCTACACTTAGTAACTTATCATTAAACATCCCAGCGACGATTTTTACAGCCTCGTTTTCTTTAGCAAAATCATTGATGATTTTGGCAGCAGCTACAGGGTCTTTCGACACGCTATAAATCAACTGACCACTCATCTTTTGGGCTAAAGGCTCGAATACCGTTCCGGTAACTGCTTTTCTTGCTAATGTATTCTTTAATACATGAAGATAAACATCGGAGTTACGCGCGTTTTTACGTACCGTAGTCATTTTGTCAACTGTTACACCCTGATATTGAGCAATAACAACTGTCTGTGCACCTTCTAGTGCTTCAACTACACCCGCTACAACAGCTTGCTTGATTTCTAGATTTAAGCCCAAGGGCAAAACTCCTATCAAAATTTATTCAACCAGATATGTAAACACATCTGATTTAGTGGTATCCGTTTGGAAGTCCACTATCTGCGTAGGATCCATAAGTGATTTAACTCACTTTAGATTTAAGCTGTAAAACAACTCCCACGGTCTTAGATAATGGCAAGGTGTAATTAATTACGCCCTGCCCCCATACCAAACAAACTATTTAGAAATAGTTGCTTGATCAATCTTTAAGCCAATACCCATAGTACTAGATAAACTAATACGTTTTACGTATTGACCTTTACTACTTGCTGGTTTTGCTTTGATGATAACATCCAAAAGCGCAGCTAAATTTTGTGATAGTTTGTCTTCTGCGAATGACGCACGACCAACTGTAGAATGAATAATACCATTCTTGTCTGTACGATATTGAACTTGACCTGCTTTAGCGTTTTTAACCGCTGTAGCAACATCTGCCGTAACAGTACCAACCTTAGGATTTGGCATTAAACCACGAGGCCCTAACACTTGGCCTAAAGTACCAACGATACGCATAGTATCTGGAGCAGCAATAACGATATCAAAATCCATATTACCTTTTTTAACTTCTTCAGCCAAATCTTCCAAACCTACGATATCAGCACCAGCAGCTTTAGCCGCTTCAGCTTGAGGACCTTGAGCAAATACTGCAACGCGCAACGTTTTACCAGTTCCGTTAGGTAGCACTAGTGCACCACGAATCATTTGATCAGATTTACGTGGATCAACACCTAGATTAATAGCTACATCGATAGACTCGTCAAATTTTGCAGTTGCTGCACCTTTAACCAGACTAACTGCATCAGCTAATGGATATAATTTATTTCTATCAATTGAAGGAAATGCTTTTGTTCTTTTAGTTGCCATCTTAGTTAACTCCTTCTACTTCAAGACCCATACTTCTTGCTGAACCAGCAATAGTTCTAACCGCAGCATCCATGTCAGCAGCTGTTAAATCAGGTTCTTTGGTTTTAGCAATTTCTTCAAGTTGAGCACGAGTAACTTTACCAACTTTATCTGAATTTGGTTTTGAACTTCCCTTTTGCAATTTAACCGCTTTCTTAAGCAAGATGCTTGCAGGAGGAGTTTTCATTACGAATGTAAAACTCTTATCTGAAAACGCAGTAATAATTACTGGAATAGGTAACCCAGGTTCCATACTTTGCGTTTTAGCATTAAATTGTTTACAAAATTCCATAATGTTAAGTCCACGCTGACCAAGAGCAGGACCTACAGGAGGTGATGGGTTGGCTTTTCCGGCCGGGATTTGTAGCTTAATAAAGCCAATGATTTTCTTTGCCATGAATATTTGACACCTTTAAAATGGGTTAAACGTATTTTAAATCAATAACTTAAATTACTCCCCAGTTAAGTTTACGTAATTAGAGCTTAGTATTATATCAGATAGAATTCAAATTTGCAACTACTATTTAGAAAAAAATCAAATAAAACAGCCTGACACTTTATAAGTAAGGTTATTTCAAATGGTACAGTTAAGTACCAGTTGTTAGTCTAATTTTTGAAATAAATTAAAATTATTTGGCTTTGCAAAATTTGGTTGATAATATTTGTATGGAACACTATTGATATTAGTAATTAGCAGAGTTTGCTATATCAAGTTGGCTAGCATTACTTATATCATTACTCGGATATTAATTTTATTAATTATAGCCCCCTCCTCTTGAAAAAATAGAAATTGCCCATATTTATACTCTAGTTAAATAATTTTTAGGGGTAAACTATGAGCAATAAACAAACAATGAGTTTTCAAACAGAAGTTAAACAACTTCTACAACTAATGATACATTCTTTGTACTCAAACAAAGAAATTTTCCTACGTGAGTTAGTATCTAACGCATCAGATGCGATTGATAAACTTCGTTTTGAACAAATTAAAGATCCAAAACTAAATCACGGTCAAGAGTTATTTATAGAACTATCATTTGATAAAGATAAAAAAACTATTACCCTATCTGATAATGGTATTGGGATGACTTATGATGAAGTAATCGAAAATATTGGTACTATTGCCAAATCTGGAACCAAGAAATTCATCGAACAGTTATCTGGAGACGAAAAGAAAGACGCTAACCTAATCGGACAATTCGGGGTTGGATTTTACTCAGCATTTATCGTTGCTAAAGAAGTTGAATTAATCACACTAAAAGCTGGGCTTAAAAATGATGAAGCTGTATGCTGGATATCTGATGGAAGCGGCGAATTTTCTATCGAAACTGTAAATAAAGAGATTAGCGGAACTACAATTATCCTTCACCTAAAAGACGATAATGATGATCTTTTATCTGATTGGCAACTTAGATCTCTAATTCGTAAATATTCAGACCATATTAATTACCCAATTAAAATGCTAAAAACACCTGAACTAGATAAAGATGGTAAAGAAGTAGAAGCGGCTCCAGAATTGGAAACCGTAAATAAAGCTAACGCTCTTTGGGTTCGAAACAAAAATGATATTACTGATGAAGAATACAAAGAATTTTATAAACATATCGCTCATGATTTTCATGATCCATTAGTATGGACTCATTCACGTGTAGAAGGCACTCAAGAATATACTCAACTACTATATATACCAAGTCAAGCACCATTTGATTTATATGATAATAAACGTCGTTATGGAATCAAATTATATATCAAGCGTGTATTTATTATGGATGATGCTGAGAAATTATTGCCAAATTACCTACGTTTTGTTCGCGGTATAATTGACAGCCAAAACCTTCCACTTAATGTATCTCGTGAGATTCTACAGTCATCAAAGGATATTGATGCAATCAGATCTGGAGCAACCAAAAAAATACTATCTTTACTTGAAGATATGGCAAAAAATGAACCAGAAAATTATACTAAATTCTATAAAGAGTTTGGTAATGTACTAAAAGAAGGTATTATCGAAGATTTCGCTAATAAAGATAGAATCGCTAAACTATTACGCTTTGCAACTACTACCTCAAACTCAACAGAACCTACGGTTAGCCTTGAAGAATACGTAGCTCGCGCTAGTTCAGAACAAGATAAAATTTATTATATAACTGCTGAATCTTATAATGCTGCTAAAAATAGCCCACACTTAGAAATATTTAAACAAAAAAATATTGAAGTATTATTATTAACTGACAGAATTGATGAATGGGTAAGCTCTCATTTATCTGACTTTGATAAGAAACAACTAGTATCTGTTGCAAGTGCCAATCTTGATCTGGGTAAGGCTGATGAAAAAACTGAAGAAGAGCAAAAAGCAAAAGCTGAAGCTGCAAAACCAGTTTTAGAAAAAATCAAAACCGCACTTGGGGATAAAATCAAAGACGTTAACGTAACTACTCGTCTAGTTAACTCTCCTAGCTGTCTAGTAGTTGATAATCATGGAATGAGTATCCATATGGAGCGCTTACTAAAACAAGCAGGTCAAGCAGTACCTGAATCTAAGCCTACTCTTGAAGTAAATCTAGATCACGTATTACTTAAGAAAATAGATGGTACCGTTGATGCTGATCAAACACGTGATTTAGCTCTAATTATCTACGACCAAGCAGCACTTGCTGAAGGGCTTCAACTAGACGACCCAACAGCTTTTGTAACTCGGATGAATAGCCTAATTAGCTAATAGTCACGCTATATATAACAATGCCACAGCTTTATATCTGTGGCTTTTTTATTTTTGACAACTGGCACGAGAATAGGTTAAAATTGTGACATAATGTTAGGAAATTATTATGAATACTGCAAAATTAATAAATCAGAAAATAGCTAAAATACCCAATGGTGAGCCATTTACATCGGAACGTTTTAAAACCCTAGGCAATTGGAATACGGTTAGAAAGAATTTGTCACGTTTAACTGAAAATGGACAAATAATTAGAATTGAAAATGGTTTATATGCTAAATATAAGATATATAATGGTATAAAATACATTCAAACCCATGAACCATTAATAAAATGCATAGAAGAAATAAATCATGAAACAGTAGTCACTGCAGGAACTATGGCCGTTAATCAACTTGGGTTATCAACTCAATGCCAAATGAAAGAAGCATATTATTGGACTGGTAGAAAAAAAACACTTCAAGTTGGAAATCGTAAAATCACATTTCACCATATTAATAAAAAATTTGCAAATAAATCGCACCCTATTTTGGAGCTATTATTAAGTGCGGCTTACAATTTAGGCAAAGAGTATTTTACTGTTGAATCTCTGAGACTAATTGAGAAAAAACTGGGAAAGACAGTATTAATTGAAATGAAACCATATTTACCTCAAATGCCAACTTGGGTAATGCTCGTATTTAATACATACTTAAAGGAATTCAATAATGAATAAGAAGTTTTTTGAAGCTTCAGAACAAACTTGGCTAGATACACTTGAAGCTGCACAGGAAATATTAGGAATTGACCGTATCAATATCGAAAAGGATTTTTGGATGTGTTTTGCATTGGAAAAATTATTTCAAATGCCAGATCATCAATTTGTTTTTAAAGGTGGCACAACATTATCTAAGGTTTATGAAATCATTGAAAGATATTCTGAAGATATTGATATTACAGTTAATTATGGGAAATTTATTCCTCAAATTGATTTTACTAAAATTTCTAATTCTCAATTATCAAAATTATCTGATACTCTTAAAGCAAACTTAGAAAAATATTTACAAGATATAGTTATGCCATATCTAAATGCTCAATATTTAAAAGAATTTAATAATTATAGTGGTGGGTTTACATTACATGATAGGGAAAATATATACTTTAATTATCCATCATTTTTGGACAAAACAGACTATAAACGTGGTTTTATTAAAATTGAATTTGGAGCTCGTAATACTATAGAACCTAACCAAATTTATAACATAGATACTTATATTGATAAAATTAATCAAACTAAATCTAATATTAAGGTTAATGTATTATCAGCTGAACGAACTTTTTGGGAAAAAGCAACCCTAATTCACGTTGAATGCCATAGAGGACGATTAGCAAATACCCCTGATAGATTATCAAGGCATTGGTATGACTTATATAAACTGGTAAACACAGACTTTATTTCTGCAATTTTCTCAAAAGAAATATTAAACGAAGTACTTACTATTAAAAAAGCATTTTATAAAAATAGTAGCTCAAATTATGATAAATGCAATACTGGTGAACTAAGACTAATCCCTGATAACGCTGATATATCAGGACTAAAAAAAGACTATCAAAAAATGATAGATGAAGATTATTTTTTTCGTGACCCTCCCAGCTTTGATGAAATAATATCAAGTTTAAAAATCATTGAAGAGAAAATTAACGTCCAATATCGTAATAATTTATTTTAATAAGCTAGGAAAAACAAATGAATAACAATAAATCACAAATTAATCATATCGTAGTTTTTAAATATAAACCTAATGTGACTATAAATCAGCAAGCTGAGATTCTAAATAAGTTTTTAGATCTAAAAAACGAGTGTAAAAAAGACGGTAAAACTTATATAAATTCAATCATTGGCGGTAATTGCAGCAATAGTATAGAAGGTTTAGACCAATGCTTTCATCAAGCATTTATTGTTACTTTTGGTAATCAATCTGATTTTGAATATTATATTGGACGTCCATTTTACAAATCATTTGATCCAAAACATGATGAATTTAAGGAGTTTGTTACCCCATACTTAGCCGTTGGCGAAAATGATAAAACCATTGGGGCAATGGTATTTGATTTTAAAATTTAGCGCATCTTTAACAAGAAAAGTTCCTTGAGAATAGCAAATTCGAGACCTTTATAATAAATTTCATACTAACCCGCGATAAATTATTATTTATGTGATAAAATATTTCGTGGGATAGATCGTGCTGAAGTTCTAGGCTCTGGGATTCGGAATTTATTTAAATACTATAAAGCTTATTTGACCGGATTAGACCTGCAGCTATTAGGAGCTGACATCTTTAAAATAATTGTGCCACTTGATATACAACTAACCCATGAAGGTTTTGTTGATTCTATCCCGCAAGTCCGGGGAAGTTCCACATAAAAAACAAAGGTATTATACTTAAAAATGATTTTAGAAACATGTGCAAATACATACCACAAGAGTGCAAATAATTTCCTACATAAACTAGTTAATATTTTACTTATAAAACCATTCTTACGATTACTATTCAACACCACCTTGAATCAGTCTGAACAGTTGTCCCATAATAATAAAACACGGTGGCATAAACTTGGTAGTTATTTACTAATAGCATTTAATTTTGAAGATAAAGATACACAGAATATTATAAAGCCTACCATGTACATAGAATATCTTGATAAGGAAATTAGCCTTGTTAAAATGAGATTTAATGGAAAAGATAGTTTAAAAATAGCTTCTCAAGAAAAAATATCACTCAAAGGCCAAGATGAAAAACAATACAGTCAACACCCATTAAACTCAGTAGTACCAATTTCTATTTCATTATATAATAACAGAATATATGAATCTCTTAGCGAATATTATTTGAGTGATGTAGTCGTTAAAAAAAATGGCCAGATGGTTGAGTATATAGCTAAATCTCGAACATATAGGATAATCCATGACTTAAATGAAAAAATTTCATTCAAAAAATTTAATGGAAAAGTATATAATATTGAAGAAATAAATCGGGCAAAACTTGAACTTACAATAAAATTATCGAACTTCATAGAGGGATATATTGGTAGCGTACTATATAAAACCATAATAAGCCATAAACTGGTGGAATGTCCAAAACATTTTACAAGATTTTATCGAACAATAATATATATTCGTCATTTTACTTGGTATTTACTTTGTTTTGAAGTATTTGAGATGCAACCGATAGTAAATTGTATTTACTGGACAATTATGTGGAAACGGCGATTTGTAGAATATTTAATAACTACTTGTGGAGTACAAGGTAGGAGCAAATCACAAAATAAAAAACCAATTAATTGTGTTAATTTTGATAAAATAAATAGCATTACAGAAGCTAACAAATAATTGAAACACAAATTAAAATATCTACATAATAATCACAACACTTAAAACTAATTAAGATTATTTCGTGGTAAAATAATAATTTAGAAACCGAAATTTCAAAATTAAAAAATTAGAGATAAATTGTTACCCAAGCTAATGTCCGCCGAAATTATAACTTGTTAAAACTATTTGAAAGAGAAAATAATGTCTATATCTTTTTATAATTGTATTATGATAATCAATAATGAATTACCTGTAAAAGACGACTTAAAAGATATAGTTGAAAAATTTAATAAAGAACATACTTATACAAATACATATTATAGGATCAAGGTTGAGGATATAGCTGATCAATTTATATGGCTAGTAGCTTCACATGGTAAGTCTGCACCTCATGGTGAAGAGGTAATTGATACTATTAATAATACAATCATAAATAACCCAAAACAACCACACCACGCGGAACTCAACAATCAGTTTTTTTTATTGTATGACAAAAATCATTCAAGATTATACATATCATCAAACCAAAAAAAATCATTTGTTGAAGACTACTTTTCCAGTATATTAAGTAAAGATGTAATATTAAAACAATATATAGTTTCAGTTCAAGAATTTAGTAATAGAGTACAAAGTATTAGCTCCATAAAATTAGTCTCAAAAAATAATTTATTTTCTGAACAAAATGATATTATGCAAGATGTAAAAAATACATTTGGTTTAGGTACACCAGCTAATTATCTACTAGAAGTTAATTTTAATAAAGTAAATAAGACAGACAAATTTAAAGACTTTTTAAACAAAGTACTCAACTGGAGAAATGGTAGTGAAATCGATTCGCTTATTTGTGTAGGTAATGATGATCAAGATTTACAAATACTTTTTAACTTAGATACAATTTCTGAGAAAATTGATATATCACTTGTGAAAAATGATAATGGCTTATACAATGCAGAAGAAGTAAAAAAACTCATATTATCTAAAGTAGGAAAACATGATTCAAATTTACAAAAAAGATAGATATGCTATTATCATATCATTTGTTACCGTTACGATTATTTCTTACATATATAAACCTTATTTATCCAATGAAATAGCACAAAATATAATCACTATAGTTTCAATTTTTTTTGGATCCTATATGACAAGTCTTGCAGTATTAGTCGGAACAGGTTATTCAAAAAAATTATATCAAGAAGAAGATAAAATTCTTAATAAACAAACTCGTTACGCCACTTATAGAAAAATCCATACTGTTCGAGACTATTCCAAATTAACCTCAATAATCTCGGTATCAACTGTATTATTTGTACTTGTTTTTTTAATTTTGACAACTAGACTAAATCCTAAAAACGCTAATTATCAGTTAATAATATTTATACATGGGCTTCAAGTTGATATCGGAGTTAGAATGTGGTCATCAATAATTTATGGAATGGTTATCATTAATTTTTATATGACATTTATTTTTATAAAATTCTTGATTAATACTCTCGTACATGAAAGCTCAAGCTCATAAATATAGTAAGTATAGAACTATATAAAAAATTTATACATTAATTATTGAAAAACTATTTTCAAGCATTAAAAGGATTATAAAACAATGTACGCATATGTAGATGAATCTTATCAAGCGGGGCAGTTTATTGGATATGGTATGTTTGTAACTCCATACGAAAAAATTGATTGGTTGCCTGATAAAAATATATTGAAAAATACACGGAATAAAAAAAGTTATTTCCATGCCACTGATGATGATTATCACGTTAGGGAAATGGTTATTAAAACAATCAATGAAAATGCAAGCGGGGCGTTTTATTTTTTTTATATAAAAGATCTAGATGCTTCATCAGAAGGCCAAAAAGAACAGACTCTTGATGAATTGTTAGCATGGATATATTTAAACCAAACCCCATCAACTAAACTGTTTATTGAACAACGTACAGACATAAATCAAGAAAAATTACAAAAAACATTCATGCGAACAAAAGATGTGTTATTAAATACTACAATTGATAATCCTTATATTTGTAAACCACTATATTATATTAACACAGAAGTAGTAGATAAAAATAATCCAGGAATTACTATTGTTGATTATCTTGCATGGACATGCAATAGGAAGTTAAATATAGCTCAAAAAATTGAAAATAAAGATTATTATTTCAATACAATAAAATGGACTAAGAACTTACCAACGTGTGATGTCTACCCAATCGCTAACGGCACTGGATATATAGAAAGACATCTTGGTAATTATTATAACAAAGATCACAAATGGAACTACCCATATAACCCCCTAGAGATAAAACTCGATGATTGCAGAATTGAACACCCTCAACTTGCTACAGGTCATTATAATGAAATTGAACGACTAATTGAAATTATTGTAAATCAAAAACCACCAATACTTGATCATTTCAATGATGAATTTCAAAAATACTGTGAATATAAAAACTCCAAAAATCATAAAGATATTATTATACAATCTTGCAAATTATTTATCTTGTGTTGTGATACGCTACCTATATGGCGTGATATTAATAAAACTGATACTCAAAGATGGAAAGATTTTTTACAGTTAAAATATATGGCATATTGGATTTATAACTCGTCCACGACAATATTTGTATACTATTCATTATATGCTTTTATTAGGAATCGTGCTAATTTAAAAAACACCGAAAGTCTAGTAACGGTATAAAATATTGCTATATAAATGCTAAACTCATATGATAGGAGCATGCACTATGCAAAAAGAACAATTGATTGTTAAGAATTTTTTTACATTAAAAGATATTGATATCGAATTATCAAAATACAATGTATTTATTGGTGAACAAGCCAGTGGTAAAAGTCTGATTACTAAATTATTATATTTCTTCCGTGAAGTTTTTACTACTTACATACCAAGCTATCCGCAAGATTTACATGAGCTTGGTAATTTTTTATATGCTAGATTTATGAAGATTTTTAACAATCCAATCCTAAAAAATACCGAAATTATTTATCATTTTCGTAATTATTCAATTATACTAGGCAGGAATCAAACATTTGTAATGTCAGATAAATTGTCTACATTATATTACAATTGTGTAGTTATGCTCAAGGATGATCAAGCATACATTAACAACAACGTAAAAACACGAGTAGGACTAGGACAACAACCATATTCAACGCTTCTAGGTAAAATATATAAGACACATTATGACTGTCTTAATATAGGCAGTAAATTCTTACCAGCTGGTCGAATGATGTTTTTTAGTCTATTTAATAATATTTTTAACTTAATAAGTACTCAACAACTTAATCTAAACCCATTATTAATTGAATTTGGGCAAAATTATCAACAAGCATTCTCCAGAGGTGCATTTTTATCTAGTACTAAAGACAGAGAACTATTTGAAGAGTTGTCTGCAAAAATTTTAAAAGGTAAATATGTATATGACCAACTAGGTGGATTTATTGATCAAGATAACCATCAAACCAGACTAGTTGATGCTTCTTCGGGGCAACAGGAGTTTTTACCAGTTTATATAATATTACGTGATATGTTAGCATTTCATTCTGGCAACCTATATATTGAGGAACCCGAAGCACATCTATATCCAACAGCTCAAAAAGACATGTTGGAGCTTTTGGTGTATGTAGCAAATGCTACCAGTAGCCAAAACTTATACATAACCACCCATAGCCCTTATATCTTAACGGTACTTAATAACTTGATTATGGCAAATGAAGTTCGAGATAAGCAAAATACATTTGAACCAAACTTATTAGTATCTTTTGAAGAAGTAAGAGCATATTTTATTGCTGATGGTAAGGCTCAAGATCTGCGTGATATGGAAAATAGATTGATTATTGCTACTGAACTAGATAGCGTATCTGAGCAAAATGCTACTGAATTTGAAGACCTGTTGGATCTGAAATATGACTAATAAATGCATAGAATCAGTAACTCATCCTCAAATTGTATGTAAAGAAAATCATAGTAAATTTACTCTGCTAAATCCTACAAATCTTACAGTAGATAAAATAACTGTTGATGGATGTATTTATCCTAGAGGAACAAATAACAAAAAATGTGATTTTGCTCTCAATTTTGATAATACAACTATCTTGATAGAACTCAAAGGTAGCAAACTAAAAGATGCATGTACCCAGATTTTAGCAGTTATAGAGCAACCAAAATTCAAAATAAACCCTGTAAAACATGCTGTAATTGTAACGTCCCGAACTCCAAGAATTGATAGTACTATTATGAATCTTAAAAATAATTTTCTGAAAAAAAAGATTAAATTCATTCATGGTAATAGCCCAATCGAAAAAAATATAGTTGATTTTAGATAGTAGAAATAATATGATAACATTTAGCGAAGCAGATCTAGAACAAGCGAGTATATTACTAGTATTTTCTCAAATTCTAATTTTTATGGGTATTATGATAACACTCATATACCCATTGCCAACTAATAAATAGTTGTTATAGTATTAAAAAGGTTATCCCATGCAATATTTAGATTTTCAACGAGAGCGGAAATTAAGAATCAATTCAACCTTAAGGGTAATGTTATCAGAAAATAATTTAAGCCCTGAGCATCTGATAAAGCCAATTTTTATTCACCTAAAAGATCGCTGTGAATTATTACCTCAACTGCCAAATAGTATGGTTTTTTCTTTCGAAGGTCTATTGTCGCATGTTGAGCACTTAATGAAACTTGGTATTCGTGGGGTTAATTTATACCCTAGAATCCCTACTGATGAAAAAGATAATCTGGCAACTCAAGCATTAAATCCTAACGGAGTTATTCCCCAAGCAATTAATTAAGGCTAATTTCCCAGAATGTCTTATTATTCCAGACATCGCTTTAGACCCATATACTTCACACGGCCATGATGGAATCTTAGATGAAAATGGTAACATACTAAATGATGAGAGTGTCGAAATAATGGCAAAACAAAGTGTCATATTTGCAGATGCAGGAGCAGATATGCTTGCACCATCAGATATGTTTGATGGCAGAACTAAATCAATACGTTTGGCACTTGATTCTGCTGGGCATAACTATATTGGTATAATTGCATACTCCGCAAAATATGCTTCGGCATTCTATAGCCCCTTTAGATCTGCCCTAGGAAATCACAATTTAAAAAAATTGATAAGCGCAGTTACCAGATAGAACCATCAAGCTCGCGGCAGGCTCTAGATAAAATCCTAATTGACTTAAATGAGGGAGCAGACATCATAATGATTAAACCAGCTGGACATTATTTAGATATTGTTGCAAAAGCTCGGCTACTTACAAATAAACCTATAGCAGTATTTCAAGTCAGTGGAGAATGTGCAATGATTAAAATTGCAGCTGAGGCTGGATTAATCGATGAGAAAAGTGCTGTATATGAACAACTCATTTCGATGAGACGAGCTGGAGCTGATTTGATATTTACTTATTATGCTGATCTATTATTTGGAAATTAGAATATCGATGCCGTTAGAAAAATCTCGGTAATAATAAAACAGTATCGCCGAGGATCTTATAAAAAATTGTCGCAGCTTAGTTGATAATTGGCGAAAACCCTCTAATTTCTTGGGGGTTTTATATTGTAATTACATGGTATAATAACTCCACCTATAAAACACATGTAATAGGTAAGCAATTTTTTAAAGAAGAGTGCTAAATAAAATAGAATAATTATCTGAAATGGAGTTAACAATGACAATAGATAAAAACTTAAATAAAGATCAAGCTATCAATGCTTTGAATACAATTATGGAATACGAGTTAGCTGGAGTTGTGCGCTATACGCATTACTCATTGATGGTATATGGATTTAACCGCATACCTATTGTTTCTTGGTTAAAATCGAATTCTACTGAAAGCCTAGATCACGCTCATAGAGCTGGCGAATTGGTTACATTATTGGGTGGGCATCCATCTTTAAAAATTGGGCATTTATTAGAAACTGAAAAACATGATATTGGTGATATTTTACGTGAAAGTTTGACTCATGAGGCCGCAGCTCTTCAGGCTTATTATAATTTATTAGAAATCGTTGAAGGTAAATCGGTTTTATTAGAAGAGTACGCTCGTGAGATGATTACAAATGAAGAAATGCATTTAGATGAAGTAAACAAAATGCTTCGTAAACCAGGTAATTTAGAGCCCTTCGAATAATAAAACCAATAGTATTATTTATTCATTTAAATTTGTTAAGCTCAAAATTTAACATAAAAACTTAACAAAACTAAATTTATTCCCTACACTTTTCACAAAACCCCATAATTTCTATTGGGGTTTTAATATTAAAATTTAACTTGCCGTAAGGTTAGCATATATGCTATTATCATGTTATGACAAAACATAATATTATTTTTTATAGCGATAAGGTACAGCAAGAAATAATGTCTTTACCTAAAACGCTGGCAGCAAAGTATGCTGGACTATCAAAATTAATGCTTGAATATGGATCAAACCTTGGATTACCCTATACTAAATCAATGGGAGATGGATTGTTCGAGCTAAGATTAAAAGGTCAGGAAGGCATTGCTAGAGTATTCTATTGCACAGTAATTAATAAACAAATTATTATGCTACACAGTTTTATCAAAAAAACTGATAAAATACCTAAGAAAGAGTTGGATATTGCAGTTAAACGTATGAAGGAAGTTAAAAATGGCTAAAGCTAAATATACTCACGAAGAAATGATAAACATAATGCTCAGTGATTCAGAAACAAAGAAGGCTTACGATAACCTTGAGCCTGAATTTGCACTACTTAGTGCCCGCCTAAAAGCAGGAAAAACTCAAGAAGAAGTAGCAAAATTAATGCATACAACAAAATCAGTAATAAGTAGATTAGAAAACGGTGGTGGCAAAAACAAGCATTCCCCAAGCATTGAGACACTACGTCGCTATGCCAATGCAATAGGTTACAAGCTATCAATAAAGTTTGTGCCTAATAAATTACAAATTATACGCTAATTATTCCCTACACTTTTCACAAAACCCCATAATTTCTATTGGGGTTTTAATATGAAACCCTTGGTTTTCACTAGATAGTTTTAGAGCTTCAAACACCTCATTAGAGCTAAACTCAATTTTTTTGCCACATTTTATACATACCAATAATTGACATTTATGTTCTGCTAAATGAGTACACGCAACATAGGTATTATTAAATGAAATTTTATGGATTATTTCCATATTAGTTAAGTATTCCAAGGCTCGATGTATAGTCATACGATTAGCTTTGGCATTATTCAATTTTAAATTCTCTAAAATTTGATGAGCATGAAGTGCCTCTTTATGTTCACATATTATTTTAAGAACTAAAGATTGTTGTTCCGTTAATGGTATTGAATATTCAGTGCAATGATTTAGAATAGCTTGGAATATATTATGCATAAGAACTTTTTAAAAAATTTATCATAACGCTATTATAAAACTTATTACACTACTAGTATATTATTTTTGAAATTTTGTAAGAGCCAAGTACATACTGGAAAATCATTTTATATTTATTAAGCTACTATTTTAACATTTTTGGTAAGCTCCAAGTGATATTCAAATGGCGTAAGTTTATTGTTAAATCGTTGATGTACTCGCTTCATATTATACCAATGTAGA
>CANFGS010000009.1 GCA_947446595.1 Neisseriaceae bacterium
ACAAGATTATAAACTAAGCATTTACCCTCTTTCTGTTTTATAGCTAAACCATTTATCTACAATCAATATAACAAAATATAAATAAATTTAATCTTTTGATAACTATCATGCTCATATTTGTCCGTTGCTTTTCATTATTGAATGAATCGTGTTTTTATGGGGGGCTTAAATTATTCTTTTGACAATACTCTCTTCTATTCATACCATTATTACGCCTAGAGTCAATATGTGCTTTCCAATAGGACGATTTAGAAATAAACTCACATGCGATTACTTTACCACTAGATCTCATCATCTTACTCCATAAAAAATGATGGCGATAGTATCTCACTTATAGCATAGCTTTAAAAGATGGCTTTCCTGGAACGCTTACATTATTTTAATGTTGCCATTATCTGAGCAATATGGCTATTTTGATTTTTAATTTCATTAATATCTGGAATGCGTTGTTTTGATATTTCTTTATACTCACCAGCTTTTTGCATAAAAAACTCGGTATACCCCTTTGAGATAACACCTTCTTTAATAACCTTGGCTGGGCTACATTCATCTTTGACTAAAACCTTTTGGAAGTCTTTCAAAACTAAAAGTTGCTCTTTTGGAACATCTAAAGGCTCTAAAGTATCATACATATTTTGGATAAATTGATTGCCCCATTCGCGCGCACTTCTATGTTCATTTGCTGCAAAATGTAGCATAACATCTTCGTCACGATTAGCATCTGCTGCTTGCAGTTGATTTATATTAGCAAAGCGATAATCATCATCAGTCATACAAAAATCAGGTGCCAAAAGACAATATACTAACATCATATGCATAAAGTTAAGCTGCTTTACTGTTAAGCCCAACGGTACCAATGGATTTAGATCTAGCGTTCTAATTTCAATATAATTAATCCCATTTTGCTCCAAGTCTTCTAAAACACTACCTTTAGAGTGCCCCTTTAGACGAACCTGTGAATAATACTCCTTAGCAGCGATAATAGTACCATCATCAATTGCATTTTTGATATCACGAATATAATTAGATAATGAATTATACGACACATAAAAATGTTTGAGATTACGATAACCACTCACACCATTACGAAATGAGCTAGAACCATGAAAATCATAGGTATCTGGCGTAATCTTATCGCGGGTTCTAGTTGCACACGTCATATATGATTCATGAGCTACAGAATTAGCACCAAATAAATAGATCACCAACCATGAATATTTAAGATACAACCGTGCAACTTTTAAGTACAGCTCATCATTAAATTCACGGAAACTAATTTTTTTATCTGTAAAATCATATAAAGCATGAATAAAATCAGAATTAAAAGAGAAATTGAAATGAATCCCTGATAACAACTGTTTACGTTTACCATATTTTTGTGATAGATACTCGCGGTACTCAGTAATTGCAGCCTCTTTAAAATAAGCCGCCTTAATTAAATTATCGTCTGTTGGTAAAACAGGTGGTAATGAATATGGCCATAAGTATTCGTTTTTTAGTGATAGCGAAACAATATCATGTACATTTTCTAAGAAACTATAAGCTTTGGCTGGTGTATCAAATATTGGAGTAATCATTTCTATTTGTGACTCAGCAAAATCAGTAGTAATATACGGATTTTGTGTTTTATCACCAAAAGGATGGGGGGTAAGCGCAAGATTACCATTGAGATCCGCTCTAACATTCTCTTTCTCAAGACCAAACTGCCCTAACAATAAATCTTTAAATAAATCATTATTCTTAATAAGTTTTAAAAAATCAATCAATTTATTTCCGAGCCAATACTAAACTTCTTAGCATCCATACAGTTTTTTCATGAACCTGTAAACGCTGCGTCAATAAATCTAATGTAACTTGATCATTCGCTTTTTCAGCTAACTCCAATACTTGACGTGCAGTTTTAATCACTACTTCATGAGCTTTAATAAGATGGTGTATCATCAAAGTTGCTTCTATATCACCATGGTGCTCATCTATTTTAGTCAGTTTAGCAAATTCACTGTACGTTCCTGGAGCTATAAACCCCAGAGCACGGATACGTTCAGCAACCAAATCCACAGCTAAAGCTAATTCAGTATAGTGTGTTTCAAACATCAAGTGCAGAGTTTGAAACATAGGTCCAGTAACATTCCAATGAAAATTATGCGTCTTTAGATACAAGGAATAAGTATCAGCAAAAAAGCTAGCTAATC
This sequence comes from Neisseriaceae bacterium, assembly GCA_947446595.1. Lineage (GTDB taxonomy): Bacteria > Pseudomonadota > Gammaproteobacteria > Burkholderiales > UBA11063 > Aquella. The sequence continues at coordinate 2,193 of CANFGS010000009.1, forward strand.
CATTAGTAATCTTAATCCTATCATCATTATCAATTCCGTCATTAATGTCAAAAAATTGCTGCTTTAGCATTTTATTACTCCCGTTTTTAAAATATTTTAACAACTCTATTATATCATCTATCATAAAATATCTTTCCAAAATTTTACACCAAACCATTTGTGTTCTTATTTAAATTCTGAGAAAGCCATATCCGCGATCTGCTTTTCATTATTAAGTCTATCACAAATTTTGGAAGCGGTGCAACTTGACAAGTACTTAGCATATACAGTTATAATCCTGCCCATTGGGAACTATTTTTTGTTATTTTTTAAGGTGACTTTATGAACAAAACTAATAACACTCTCGTAATTAAAGTGTGTTTTATAGCAGCTTTAGCTGGATTATTATTTGGTCTAGATATAGCCTATGTTAATGGTGCTCTTGAGTTTATCGCTAGGGATTTTAATTTAACTGAAGATCAATCACAACAAATAGCAGGAGTTTTACTAACAGGTGCTGCTGTTGGAGCACTTTGTAGCGGATGGCTATCAAGAATATTCGGGCGTAAAAAAATCCTGGTACTAGCAGCACTTATATTTACAATATTTACTCTAGCTGGAATCCTATCCCACAATATCAATGCATTCTTAGTTACTAGGTTTATTTTGGGTCTTGCAATAGGTATTGCATCATTTGTTGCTCCATTATATTTATCAGAAATAGCCCCATATAAAATCAGAGGCGGTCTAATTGCAATGTACCAACTTATGATTACTATTGGTATATTATTGATGTTTGTATCTAATGCGTCCCTCCATAGCACTGGTTCATGGAGAATTATGCTTGCAGTACTATTAATCCCATCAGCAATAATGTTAATTGGTACTTTGACATTACCTGAAAGCCCACGCTGGTTGGTATTAGTCGGTCGTGGAAAAGATGCCGAAAATGTATTAACTAAAATTCGTGGCACCAAAGCTGAAGTTGATTTTGAAATTTCAGAAATCAAAGAATCTCTAGTTGGTGCTAAAAGTGGTTTTAAATTACTAAGTCACCCATACTTTCTTAAAGTGCTTTTATTAGGAGTATTGTTACAAGGTCTACAACAATTCTCAGGTATGAATGCTTTTATGTACTACTCTAGTAAAATATTTATGGAAGCTGGGGTTAATAATCCTGCCGTAGCAACTATGATTGTTGGACTGGTAAATGTTCTTACTACATTCTTAGCAATTAAATATGTTGATAAATTAGGTCGTAAACCTATACTTTATTTTGGTTTAATGCTTCTAATAGCTTCATGTGCTGTTAGTGGTTATATCTTCCATCTACAATCAACTGGTGTTATCTTAAATGCAACATTACAATATACATTATTGTGTTTTTGCTTATTGTTTATCTTTGCTTTCGCTATATCACTTGGTCCAATAGTTTGGATACTATGTGCTGAAATTTATCCACTGGAAGGGCGTGATTTCGGTATTACTGTTAGTACTATGGCAAACTGGATATTTAATGCGATTATTGGTTCATACACTCTTACTTGGTTTAAAAACCTTGGTGTTAGTGGTACATTCTGGTTATTTGGAGGGGCGTGTATTCTTGGTGTTATTCTAGTAAATCGCTTTACCCCTGAGACAAAAGACGTAACGCTTGAAGAGTTAGAATTTAACCTAAAAGCTAATAAGAAACTTCGTGATCTTGGGGAACGTACAAACTAACCATGCATGCCCAATTAAACTCTACTCACCAGCAACTATTTGGTAATGCTGGTGAACTTTTCAAATTTTTTGCCCCAGGGCGTGTAAACCTAATCGGAGAACACACCGATTATAATGGTGGACATGTATTTCCTTGTGCCCTTGATAAGGGAACATACGCAATTGTTAGCATTAGAAATGATAATAAAATCAAACTCTATTCTACTAATTTTAGTAAAATAGGTATAGTTGAACTTGAAGTAAATCAAAAATTTACACATGAACCTCAACATGACTGGGCAAATTATGTCAAAGGTATGTATAAAATATTTTTGGATAATGGCTATAAGATTTCACATGGATTAAATATAACTATTGGTGGCAATATACCCAATGGGGCTGGTTTATCATCATCTGCATCATTAGAAATTTTAATCGCTACTATCCTAAACTATATCTACAAATTTAATATCGATCCTGTTACATTAATTAAATGGGGACAGAATGTAGAAAACAATTTTATTGGTGTTAATTCGGGGATAATGGATCAATTTGCCTCAATGATGAGTATTGAAAATCATGCAATGCTTCTAAACTGTAGCACTCTAGATTATATTTATGCACCACTAAACTTAAATGAATATATCATTATAATCGCCAATACCAATAAAAGACGTGGCTTAGCTGATTCTAAGTATAATGAAAGAGTTTTAGAATGTCAAACAGCATTAAAACAATTACAACAAAAATTAGATATTAAAACCCTAGGTGATATTAACAGTGATACTTTTCTTGCTAATGAATATTTAATAACCAACCCTATTCATAGATTAAGAGCTCATCATGCTGTTTTTGAAAATCAGCGCACCAAAGATGCTGTTATAGCTCTTAAAAATAACGATTTAATTACTTTTGGGCTACTTATGAATGAATCGCATATTTCCTTAAGAGATAATTATGCAGTCACCGGTATAGAGCTTGATACTTTGGTTGAAGCAGCCTGGAATGAACCAAGCACACTAGGCGCTAGAATGACTGGTGCTGGTTTTGGTGGCTGTACTGTTAATATTGTACACAAACAAATGGCGGATAGCTTTATTCATAATGTTGGAAAAATATATACTGAAAAAACTGGACTTTGTGCTGATTTTTATATTGCAAATGTTGGTAAAGGTGCTCATGCACTATGAGTGTGTGTATAAACTTTGAAATTGAACGCTTGATAAACTTTGCAGTACAAAATATTTTGATTGAGCCTTGTGATATAAACTATATTCGTAATCATTATTTGAATCTTTTTAATGAACTAACTCCACAAAAATATGATATTGATGAAACTCTTCTATACCCTGATTCAATTTTAGAAAACATGTATAAATATGTAATCTCTAATAAATTAAATCTAGGTGCCACTGAAGATGTTATTAAATGTAAGATAATGGATGTATTAATACCAAGACCCAGTATAGTTCGTTCCACATTTAATCTTATTCATAAAAACCATGATATAAACTTAGCTTTACAATATTTTTACAATCTAAGTCTTGCTAGTAATTATATAAAAACCACTGCTATCCAAAAAAATCAAAATTGGCTAACTAAAACTAAATATGGCGATTTGGAAATTACGATTAATTTATCCAAACCAGAAAAAGACCCTAAAGAAATTGCCATGGCTAAACTACAGCCTAAAAGTGATTACCCTAGCTGCCTACTTTGCATAGAAAATGAAGGATTTGCTGGAGATTATAATAAACCATCAAGATTCACTCATAGAGTTATTCCACTAAGCCTTAATGGTGAAACATGGTACTTTCAGTTTTCGCCTTATGCATATTACGCCAATCATTCGATTATTTTTAGTAGCAAACATCGCGACATGAAAATTAGCTCTGATACTTTTAAGGCTTTATTTGATTTTGTTGACCTTGTCCCACACTATATAATAGGTGCTAATGCTGATATTCCAATTGTTGGTGGGTCGATCTTAACTCATGACCACTTTCAGGCAGGATCTCATGTTTTTCCGATGGAAAAAGCTAAAACACATAGTGAAATTGTATGGAATGAAGCACCAAATATAAAGGGTTACATCCTTGATTGGCCTTTATCAGTAATAAAACTCATTGGGACTAAAGACGATTTATTAAAGTTAAGCGTAAATATTTTATCTAAATGGGTACAATATAGCGATGAAAGAGTTGATATAGTTAATCATACCACCGAACGCCATAATACTTTAAATCCAATTGTTCGAAAAACTGAAGATGATAAATATGAACTATATTTGATTTTAAGAAATAATCGAAAAAATGAAACATATCCAGATGGAATTTTTCATCCGCATCAACAGTTTCACAATATTAAAAAAGAAAATATTGGACTTATTGAAGCAATGGGACTAGCCATACTTCCTGGGCGTTTAGATAATGAGTTGGAGCAAATTGCTATGTTCTTAAATTATCCAGATAAAGTAAATGATATAAATAAATCTCATCCATTATGGCATCATAAAAATTTTATAAAAGAAGTATGTAGAAGATATACCCCATTCAAAAGTGACTTCCTAAAAAAAGAAGTTGGGCAAAAATTTATGCAGGTATTAGAATGTAGCGGGGTATTTAAAAACGATAACAATGGTACTGCCGCATTTAAACGCTTTATAGCACATACAAACGGCAAAATAGTTTAAACAACATAACCATATTGGAGTAACATGGACTACACTCATATATTTTTTCAAGCGTTTATTTATCTACTTGCAACTGTAATAACAGTTCCTATCGCCAAAAAAATTGGCTTAGGCGCTGTTCTTGGGTACCTAATTGCAGGTATTATCATTGGACCTTTCGTTTTGGGTTTAGTTGGAAATAATACCGATAGTGTTATGCATATTGCGGAATTTGGTGTTGTGATGATGCTATTTCTCGTAGGACTTGAACTCCGCCCAGCTATGCTTTGGGAACTTAGAAAACCTTTATTATTTACAGGTGGATTACAAGTTATATTAACCATTGGCGTAATTACCTTAATAGCTAAATTTTTTGGCTTGTCTAATGCTAGCGCAATAGCTATTGGTATGATTTTTACTTCGTCGTCCACTGCAATTGTGCTACAAATGCTTAATGAAAAAGGTTGGATCAAACTTGAAGCTGGCAGCACCATATTTGCGGTACTTCTATTTCAAGATATTGCAGTAATACCCATGCTCTCACTGTTTCCATTATTAAGTAACAAAGTATCTAATTTGGATGGAAATAGTTTATCAGGGATAAAACAAACAATCCTAATTTTTTCATTAATTGCTGCTATTATACTCTCTGGTAAATATCTAGTTAGACCAATCTTTAAATTTATTGCAAGTAGTAAACTTCATGAAGCATTTACAGCACTTGCTCTACTATTGGTGATTGGAATATCTCTTGCAATGCAATACGTTGGGCTATCACCTGCATTAGGAGCATTCTTAGCTGGTGTGGTCCTTGCTGAAAGTGAATATCGCCATGAATTAGAAGCTGATATTCAACCATTTAAAGGACTGCTTCTTGGGCTATTCTTTATCTCAGTCGGTAGTAATATAAATTTCTTACTAATAAGTCAACATTTAGCTTTAATAATGAGTCTTGTACTTTTATTAGTAGTAACCAAATTTCTAGTATTATTTATTTTGGGGAACATATTTAAAAAACAATTGCGTGACAATCTAATGACTTCAATGATTTTAGCTCAAGGAGGCGAGTTTTGCTTTGTTTTACTTTCTTATGCAACAAAAGAAGAGGTATTAAGCAGTAACTTATCTAAGGAGCTTGTTGCTGTAGTTGCGTTATCTATGTTAATTACTCCACTTGTAATGCTTTTTTATGAAAAAGCTATCGAACCATATCTATCAAAAGCTCAACTAAACCAAGAATCAGATGTTGTTGGACAAGAAAATCCAGTTATAATTGCGGGCTTTGGCCGTTTTGGACAAATTATTGGTCGTCTTATGTTGGCAAATAAGATAGGAACTACTGTATTAGACATTGATGCAAATCAAGTAGAAAATGTCAGAAAATTTGGCTTTAAAGTATTCTTTGGCGATGCTAAACGTATAGAAGTTTTAAATACAGCGGGGCTTAGCCATGCTAAAGTGCTTGTACTGGCTATTGATGATTCTGAGGCAGCATTACAAATTGCAGGAATAGTCCATACCACCTATCCAAATATAAAAATTTTAATGCGTGTGCATAGTAGAACACATGTATACGATGCAATAAAAAAAGGGATTTCATTTGAAAACATATACCGAGAAACTTTTGACAGTGCATTAAACATGGCTACTAATACTCTTACCGCACTTGGATTTGAAGAAAATATTGCTAATAACTTGACGGTTAAGTTTAAACAAACAGATGAAGAAAGTTTGTTAAAAATGACGAACTTATATGATGGAAAAATTACGGATGATTATATTAGTGAAGTTAAGAAAACCATGGGCGATTATATTACTCAGTCAGAAAATCATAACAAAGAACTTGAGGAAATATTAACGGCAGATCTAGAAACTATGGATAAATAGTAGTCTATATAAGAGCAAGTACCAATTCAGAAATGATCAGAGCAACTATGTGTAAGTATTTAGTGCCATAATGCTATTTTCTGGTAAAATGTAGTCTATATAAATTATAGAGTAAATTTTAGGTATGAAAGTTGTCGTTGGTTTATCAGGTGGTGTTGACTCATCAGTTGCTGCTTATTTATTAAAAGAACAAGGTTATGATGTTCTTGGAATATTTATGCAAAACTGGGAGGGGCTTGAAGATGATGAATACTGCACTATCAAAGAAGATAGCTTAGATGCTATAGCTGTTGCGGACTGCCTTGGGATTGATATTGAAATAGTCAACTTCGCCAAAGAATACAAAGATAGAGTATTTAGTTATTTTCTAGAAGAATATCAAAATGGACGCACTCCAAACCCAGATATCTTATGTAACTCAGAGATTAAATTTAAGTCTTTTCTTGATCATGCTATTAATATTGGTGCCGACTATATAGCTACCGGTCATTATGTAGGCAAAGTATCTCAAGATGATAAATCAATTTTGGCTAAAGCTACTGACTCAAATAAAGATCAAAGTTACTTCCTCTATCGGTTAAATCAATATCAGATAAGTCGTGCCCTATTTCCATTAGCCCATATAACTAAACCTGAAATACGCCAAATTGCAGCGAAACTAAAACTCCCAACAGCAAATAAAAAAGATAGTACAGGTATTTGTTTTATTGGCGAACAACCATTTCGTCAGTTTTTAAAACGTTATATGCCAACAATTCCCGGACGCATGATTACCCCTGATGGTAAAATCATGGGTGAACACATGGGGCTTATGTACTATACTCTTGGGCAACGTAAAGGACTTGGAATTGGCGGTCAAGGCGAACCTTGGTTTGTAGCAGATAAAAACCTAGCTACTAATGAATTAATAGTTGTTCAAGGTCATGACCATCCCCTACTCTTTAAAAAAGAACTTTGGGCTAGTCAATTAAATTTTGGGCTTGAGCAAAACCCAATTGAAGGGCGCTATAGTGCCAAAACCAGATATAGAATGGCTGATGCACCATGCACATTATCGTATGAAGACAATAAATTACATTTGGTATTTGATAAGCCACAATGGGCAATTACGCCTGGACAATCAGTAGTTATATATGATAATGAACTATGCCTGGGTGGTGGAATAATTAATTAGGGGAATAAATATGCAAGTAGCACAAGTAGATTTTAAATCGCATACAGCGAGTAAAGATTTCGCTGATTCGCTTATTAATACAGGATTTGCGGTAATTAAAAACCACCCTATTGATTACAGTCTAGTCAAAGAGGTATTTAGTGAATGGGCCAGTTTTTTTGCATCTGACTATAAGATGAATTATCTGTATAACAATGATACTCAAGACGGTTTATTTCCAATAAGTGTTTCAGAAACCGCAGTTGGTTATGATATCAAAGATATTAAAGAGTTTTATCATTATTACCCTTGGGGACAATACCCAAAAGAGCTAACTGACAAAACCAAAGAATTGCAATTACAAATGACTAATGTTGCAGCAACATTACTAAAATGGGCAGAAGACAACCTACCTTCTAGTATTCGTGATAAATTAACTGAACCATTATCAAGCATGATAAAAGATTCCGAACAGATTTTAATGCGTATCCTTCATTATCCTCCCTTAAAAGGCGATGAAGCTCATGGTGCTATACGAGCTAATGCACATACTGACATTAATCTTCTGACAGTTTTAGTGGCAGCTTCCGAATCAGGGCTTGAAGTTCAAAACAAAAATGGTAACTGGATCGAAGTTCCAGTAGATCCAGGGATGCTATCAATTAATATTAGTGATATGTTACAAGAAGCAACTGATGGATTTTATAAATCAACTGTTCACCGAGTGGTAAATCCAACTGATGAAAATCGTTTAAAATCAAGATACTCAATTCCACTATTTTTACATGCAAGACCAGATGTGGTTTTATCATCACGCTATACTGCTGGATCATTTCTACAAGAACGTTTAAAACAAATAGGAACTAAGAAATAATTTTTTAAGGAAATATAAATGGCATTAGATAGAAAATTTGTTTCAGAAGTTGATACATTTATTAACAACCTGTTACAAAAAAAGCCTCAAATTAAAGATACTCAAAAACAACTAAGAAGCACTTGGTGGGATAAAGATTTCATTGATAACGAAGAGCAACAAACTTATAAAGATAGCCAAGCCCCAAAACACGGCTATGCTTATTTTGATTACTCAAGTGACGCTAAATAAATGCCAAAAACAGTACTTAATGAAGAGTTGTATCAATACGCTATTAATTTTGGAGTACGAGAACACCCGGTACTTACCAAACTAAGAGATGAGACAGCAAAGCTTTCAAATCGGCAGATGCAGATATCAGTAGATCAAGGTCAGCTTATGGGGCTATTTGCTAAGATGATAGGAGCTAAACGCTATCTTGAACTTGGGGTATTTACTGGCTATAGCTCTCTAACTATGGCTCTAGCTATGGGAACTGATAGCCACGTGACTGGACTTGAACTAAGTAATGAGTACCTAAAAATAGCTCGAGAATTTTGGATTGAAGCTAATGTTGAACAACAAATTAGAGTAATAGAGGGACCTGCAACTTCATCATGTGCTAAACTTATTGCCGACAAGGAACAATTTGACATTGCTTTTATTGATGCCAATAAAACTGATTATCCTACATATTATGAATACTGTTATCAGTTAGTAAGAGTTGGTGGTTTGATTTTGATAGATAATGTTTTATTTAAAGGCGCTGTATTAGAAGAAAAAGCTTCAAATTCAGCATTAGCAATAAAAAAACTAAATGAAATAATAAAGAATGATCCGCGAGTAGATATTTGCATGTTACCAATTGCGGATGGACTAACCATGGCTTATAAAAAAGGGGCTTAAATGAGACGTAGGGCTAAAACCAATGGCTTAATTAATCAAATGAATGTAGTGCCATATATTGATGTGATGCTAGTATTACTAATTATTTTTATGGTAACAGCACCAATGTTTGTACCTGGAGTAATTAACCTACCTAGCGTTGGTAAAGCAGCTCAGGTAACACAGCAACCAGTAGAAATTAATATCAGTAAAGATGGAAGTTTTTCCATAACCCATGATAATACAACTACTCCTGTTGCTAATATTGATAGTTTAATTAGTCAAGTTCATGGTTTAGCTACTGGTGATACGCCAGTTGTAATTTCAGCTGATAAAGAAGTTCAATATAATAACGTCATTGTTGTAGTTGATAAACTATATGCTTCAGGTGTAAAAAAAGTAGCACTTGTAGTGAAAGAGCGTAATAGCTAATAGGTTATAAAGACGTAATGGATAAAAAAAATAATCGTGGTTTAGTAATTTCGCTATTATTCCACGTACTATTAATAGCTATGATGCTAAACTTGAAAAACACTAATATACTAGTACCATCTCGTTCTGATGGTATGGAGGTTGAATTGGTATCAGCGCAACCAGAGGTACAACAACGTGTAGTTCCAGCAAAACCAACAACTGATGCTATACAAAACAATAATGCTGCGGATGTAAAACTAAAACAGCCAGACACGCAACCTGTACCTACATTAGCACCTAAAGTTCAAACTCCGCCTAAGGTTTTACCAATCCCAAAGCCAACTAAGAAGCCAGTAACAAATGCAGATGTTACTGATTTATTAAATGATATTGCACCATCAAAAGGTAATAGCAAAGGCCGGGCAGCTGGTGGTTCAAATTTAGGTACATCTGATACCAATAATATGACTGCTAATTATGCTGATTTGGTAATTGCAAGGGTTAGACCATTCGTTGCTATACCTGATAATCTTGACCATAATGCTAAGGTAGTTATAGAAGTAATATTACTACCAAATATGCAGATATATAAGGTACAAATCATTAGATCTAGTGGTAATAGTGCATATGATGATGCAGTAACTCAAGCAATTAATCGTGCAGGAACGTTTCCACCAATACCTGATGGAGCTGACTTTAACGATTTTCGTAAACTAAAATTAACTTTTAAACCTCAATAACAGAAAGAAGCACACATGAAAATTAAAACACTAGGATTTATCGGATTATTTATAATATCCTTTCACATTAACGCTGATCAAAATATCGAGATTGTTGGCGGTAGTGGGATGGGATTACCATCAATTGCAGTAGTAAACTTTGAAAGTGATATATCTAGCGACAATAATATGACTGATATTATTGCTAGTGATTTAACTATAACTGGTGAATTTAAAGTAAAAAAATATAGTAGTTTAGATAATGTAGAAAGTTCTGTACAATATATTTTGACTGGAGCTATTACTAATGGGAATCAACTATCTTTTAGACTCACAAATAACATAGGAACTGAATCTGGAAATAAAAACTTAGCAAATCAAACATATAGCTTCAACCCAGATGGTAACATCAGAAAAGTTGCACATACTAGTAGCAATGCTATTTACAAACAGCTAACTAATGTGCCGGGGATATTCACCTCCAAAATTGCATATATTTTACATTCAGGCAATAGCTACTCAATAGTTATTTCTGACTATGATGGCTATAATCAAAAAATATTATTAACCGCTAAATCGCCAATTATATCTCTTGCTTGGGATAATGCTGGACAGCAAATTTCTTATGCTACTTTAGAGCTTGGCAAACCTGTAGTATATGTACAGGATTTATATAAAACTAATCGCTACATAGTATCAAACTACAGCGGCTCTAACTCATCTCCTACTTTTACAAGTGATGCCTCACAACTAGCTGTTACGCTAACTAAGGACTATGGATCACATGTGTACCTAGTAAACAATAAACCTTTCAAATCTAATAATCCAGCATCGAGCTTAATTCACTTTGGTTCAATTGATACTGAAGCTTCAATTGGCAAAAATGGTAGTATTGTGTTTACTTCAAACCATGATGGCGGCCCACAGATTTTTATGACTGATTTAAAAGGTTCTACACCTGTTAGAATGACACTAAATTTAGGAAATTATAATACCACACCCCATTTGTCACACGATCTAAGCAAAATGATATTTATTAACCGTAACTACGGAACTCTTAAAACTTACGTAATGAATTTAGCTACCAAAGCAGCATATCCAGTGAGTATGAATTCAAGTCTTGATATCGGGCCTAGCTTCGCACCCAATGATAAATTGATATTATTTTCAAGTAATAGCAGTATGTATATAGTGAATGTGAACGGAACTACACAAACTAAACTAAATAAAGTTAGTGGTGATATCATTGATTCTAGTTGGTCAAATAGTTATTAATTCCTCAGGTCATCCCAAACAAGAACACTTTGCTGTTCGTCTAGAGTTTGGGATCCGCCCTAATTTTATGCAGTTGGATACTGAAGAATTTTTAGATTAAAACGTCCAAGAGCTGCAAAACAATGTTCAAAAATATCAGCTTGAATTGCTTCATAACCAGCAAATGAAGTATCATTACTAAAGGCATAAATCTCAACTGGAAGGCCAGTTACGCCTGACTCTAAATGGCGTACTACTGTAACTAACTTATTATTAATACCAGGATGTTTTGTTAAGTAATCAACTAGATAAATGCGATATAGTGCTAGATTAATGATCTCCTCACCTGTGTGAGTATCTATATAGTCACGAAGCACTTGCACTTCACTTAGTTTTTTAAGTAACTCTGGATCACAAACGCCAATACTGTCTATATCTAAGTGTAAGGAACGCTTAATTCTCCGCCCGCCAACCTCAATTACACCTCGCCAATTTCTAACTACTTCAGAGATCAAGGAATATGTTGGAATAGTTGCAATAGTATTATCCGAATTTTGCACCTTAACTGTAGTAATTGCAATATCAATCACTTCCCCATCAATACTATATTTATCAAGAATTATCCTATCCCCTATTCTTACTATATTAGATGCTGTAACTTGAATACTTGCTACAATTCCAAGCAATGAATCACGAAATAATAATAAAAATATAGCAGATACCGCACCAAGACCTGTTAGAAGAGCAAGAGGCGAAGTATTAGCAAAATATGCAGCTATCAATATTCCCCAAATCAACCATGCAATTACAATTGCAACTTTAAGATAACTATAGATTGGATATTGATTGGAAAAATGAAATTTCTTGATATAATATTGATTAAGAGACCAAATCATATAACTAATAATAAACATTAAGCTAAGAAAAATATACAAAACTGCTAAAATGTGAGCAATTTGTTGTAAATATGCAAAATCAGCTCCACTTTGCTCTTTTATAAACTGGATCCCAACATAAAACACGCTAGCACTAATAAAATGCGATAATGCACCCATAGTTTTATTTTTAGCAATTACGTGCAGGTAAATTGATTTAGTGTGTTTAAAAGATCTTTGAACAAGAGGCACTACTAATAGACGAGTGGCAATATAAACCCCAACTGCAATCGCAAACACAATCCCTATTAATACCAGATATGCAATAGCAACAACTCCATGAGCCTCTGTTACTCCCAAAATAGCTTGTATTTGTGTACATATATATTGATGTATTGCTGATAGCATTTTAATTACCCTCTAATTCTTCCCAACGTGCTAATTTAACTAGCAGTTCTTCATCTATTTGTGTTAAACGAGTTTGATATTGTATCGCTTTTTCTGGATCTGTTTTATATAGATTAACATCAGCTAATCTTTGCTGTAACACACCTTGCTCTTCTTCAAGAAGCTCCAATATCTTTGGTAGCCCCTCTAATTCAGTTTTTTCTTTAAATGATAATTTTGAGCGTGGTTTTTTAATTATTTGAGGCTCTTTAGCATTTGATACTGTTTTATTTGTATTTACTAATGGTACTATTCGAGATTTATAGTCAAGCCAATCTGAATACCCACCAGCTAATTCTAGAATCTCTCCACCACCCAAAAACACATATGACTGAGTAACAACATTGTCAAGAAAAGTTCTATCATGACTTACTAGAAAAACAGTACCCGTATAATTAATTAGTAAATCCTCAAGAAGCTCTAGAGTTTCAATATCAAGATCATTGGTTGGCTCATCTAGTACTAGTACATTGGCTGGGCGCGAAAATAAGCGCGCTAAAAGAAGACGGTTACGTTCACCACCAGATAACGATTTAACCTGAGATCTAAAACGAGCAGGAGCAAATAAGAAATCTTCCAAATAAGTAGCCACATGAATTTTCCTGCCATTTACTTCAATAAAGTCCTGACCTTGACTAACCACTTCGGCAATGGTTGCCTCTTCATCCAGTTGCTCACGAAATTGATCAAAATAAACAATTTCAACTTTAGTCCCTAATTTAGTAGTACCATTATCTGGCTTTTGCTCTCCAAGAATTATCTTAAGTAATGTTGATTTACCAATACCATTAGGACCAATTAAACCTATTTTATCACCGCGCATAACTGTTGTTGTAAAGTTTTTCACAATATCTCTATTGTCAAAGCTAATATTTACTTTCTCTAATTCAGCTACTATCTTACCAGATAATGAACCACGATCCACCTGAAAGTTTACCTTACCAACTCTATCACGACGTGCAGCTCTATCAACTCTTAATTGTTCAAGGCGTCTAACTCTTCCCTCATTTCTGGTGCGTCTTGCTTCAATACCTTTTCTAATCCAAACCTCTTCTTGAGCTAGAAATTTATCAAATTCATGATTTATTTTAGCTTCATCTGCTAATTGCAATGCTTTATACTCTTGATATTTAGCAAAGCTTCCCGGATATACATTAAGCCGCCCACGATCTAATTCCACAATTTTGTTAACTGTCTTATCAAGAAAGGTTCTATCATGAGTAATTAATACTACGGTACCATTAAAATCATTGACTACTTTTTCAAGCCATAAAGTCGCTGTTATATCCAAATGATTGGTTGGTTCATCAAGTAGCAAGACATCAGGCTCTGCAACCAAAGCCCTTGCTATTGCAACTTTTTTCTTAACCCCACCAGACAACTCACCAACACTTTGATGTCCATCTAGCCCCAGATCAGTTAATACTTTATCAATAAGATTTTTGGATGCAAAAGCATTTGCATGTTCTAGTTTTTCTTGTAGATCATTTAGAGAATCCAATAGGTCATCTGTATAATCAGTTGCCATTTTATCAAGTATTTCATAATAATCACTTAATAATTGGCGGACTTCACCAAGGCCTGAGAATACTTCATTAAAAATAGTATGTTTTGGGTCCAATATAGGTTCTTGAGGTACATAAACAACTTTGGTACCTTCAGTATAATAAATTTGTCCATCGTCAAGTTTGATAGTATTTGCTACTGCCTTTAAAAGCGATGACTTACCGGCACCATTTCTACCGATTAGACCAATCTTGTCACCCTTTTCAATTCCGAAACTAACCTTATCAAGCAGTGTATAGTGCCCAAAAGCAAGACTTGCCTTATCAATTGTAATTATTGCCATTATTCTCTTTCATGAATTCATTTTTATTTATAATTTTAGCTAAATAATTTCTTAACTCTACAAAGAGTATATCTCTAAAGGTAGACCATCTGGATCGGCAAAGAATGTGAATTTTTTGCCGGTATATTCATCAACTCGAATCAATTCAACAAATATATTAAATGTTTGCAAATGTTTAACCGTAATATCTATATCATTTACAGCAAATGCCAAATGGCGTAACCCACAAGCCTCTCCTAAGCTTCCTGAGACTCTCTTTGGTGGGTTTGGAAAAGAAAATAACTCTATTTGGATATTGCACCCAACTGCCAAATCAAGCTTATAGGATAGGCGATGCTCACGATAAGCTTCATGAATAACTTTAAACCCAAGTATTTCAGTATAAAAATGCTTTGATTTTTGATAATCTGAGCAAATTATAGCAATATGATGTACTGAATTAAATAACATATGATAACCTTAGTCTAAACTATTTTACAAAAACCTGTTGATATTGAAATAAAATATTTTCCAGCTGTAACTTATGATTAAGAGGATGACTTGCCCACTCTAATAAAAAATTTAATTTATCCTGCAAATAGAAGGTTTTACTAGTGTTTTCTTTTGGTGCTAAGTCAATAAAAGCATCTTCATAAGCCGTAAAATATTTAAGTACTCCAGTTAGTTTATAACTAATTAAATCACTAAGCCATTTTATAATAAACTCAAATATTATGGCATTATTTTTATTCTCAATACTATTAGTAAAATCATAGATTTTATCTACACTCGGTTTTGATAATACTTTGATCAATAAATCAAACTGTTCTTCAGTAATTTCAACATTAAATAATGGGCAGTTATTATTATAGGTAAGCCAAAACTCTGAATTTGCAATATTTTTATCTGCCAAATATGCTTTTGCTACGCTTATATCAGGAACTGATAATTTATATTTTTGACATCTGCTTACAATAGTTGGTAAAAGCTTCCCAACATTATCACTAAGAAGTATGAAGACCGCATAACTAGGTGGCTCTTCAAGAATTTTGAGTAATGCATTACTACTATTAATGTTTAATAAGTTTGCATCTTCTACCAAAACCACTTTATGATGCCCTAAGTGGGTTGAAACGGCCAAAAATTCGGTTGTGGCACGAACACTAGAAATAGTAATTGCTTTCTCATCTTCTTCTACACTCAAACAATAATAATCTGGATGTGAATTAAGACTATATAAAGAACAAGAATTGCATAGCCCACAATAGTTACCATTTAGGTCAGGATTTTCGCACAATAAGCTTTGAATAAACGTATTTGCAAGATTAATACCGCCAAGACCTTTTGCACCATCAATTAATAACGCTTGAGGCAGCCTTCCTTTTAACTTAAGGAGATAACGATAATCATCTATCTGCCAAGGATATCTTTTATCAATCATTAGCTGTCCGTTTTTTTATCAATTGATCTAGGTATGACGCAAGTAGTATCCTAGTTTTTTCTTTTAGTTGATTTGTTGTAATAACCTTTACCCGATCAGGTTCATTTTTAGCAATCATTTGGTAGGCGTTTTGAACATTTGCAAAAAAACTTGAAGTTTCTTGTTCAATTCTATCTTTTTGTCTACTCTTGTTAAGGCGCGTAAAAGCCAAATCTAGAGGTAGATCAAATAAAAACGTTAGATCAGTCGTATAATTAGGCTCCAGTAGAGAAATTATTTTATCTAATTTTTCTCTTCCTATACCACGACCATAGGCTTGATAAGCAATTGATGCATCAATAAACCTATCAGCTATAACACATACCCCTTTAGCTAAATTTGGTTCAATCAATTCTGCTATTAATTGCTGACGGGATGCGAACATCAATAATAGCTCAGTAATCCTATGAATTTCTTGACCATTATGTAATAATAGATCGCGAATTTTTTCACCTAATACAGTACCTCCAGGCTCCCGTGTGGTTACAACTTCATAGCCTTTATCTTTTAGATATCTACTAATAAAATCTACGTGAGTAGATTTACCAGCACCGTCAATCCCCTCAACTGAAATAAAGAAACCTCGCATATATCCATCCTATTTATTTAAATATTTGTTTATTGCCGACTTATGTTCACTATAAGTTTTAGAAAACTTGGTTTTACCACTACCAATAGCCAAGAAATATAATAACTCTGGCTTGTCCTGAGGCTGACTTGCTGCAACTATAGCTTCATATGATGGAATACATATGGGAGTTGGTGGCAATCCAAATCTCGTATAAGTATTATACGGGGTATCTATTTGAAAACTCTTTCGCGTTACATTTTTTTGATGTTTGAGCCCATAAAATACTGACGGGTCATCTTGTAATTTCATACCGGTTTTGATCCGATTATTAAATACTGTTGCAACTAAGAACATATCTTCCTTATTGCTAGTTTCTTTTTGGATTAGACTTGCCATAGTAAGCATTTGGTAGGGGTTGCTATAAACACTTACCGTACTTCTCTTGGTATATAATTCAGTTAATTTTCTTTGCATCAAGCGATAAGCTTGTTGATATATTTCCAAATCAGTTTGATTAGGTGCTACAAAATAAGTTGAAGGATAAAACAAGCCTTCAAGACTTGGGTATTCAATTTTAAGTGAGCTTTTTAATTCTTCATCAGTAAAATTAGTTGTGCTATGTTGAATACTGGATAATCCATTTACATAATTTCTAACTTGTTCAATACTCCAACCATCAATAAAAGTAACACTTATTTGATCAGGTTTACCGTTAGTAACTCGAGCTACAATATCCCAAGTAGACATGCTGTTTTCTAGAAAATATAACCCGGCAGCAACTTTTCTATCGCGTCTTAATAAGCGTAATAAGCCACGAAATATAAATTTATTTTTGATAATATCATGCTCAGATAGATCATTCGCTATTCCAGATACACTCTCATTCATGTCAACTACTAATTGATATGAGTTATTAGGTATTTTATGAGGATAAAATACCGTATAACCAAATATTGAAGCAAAAAGCACAAAGCCTACTAATAATATTTTAGTTAATAATTTGAATTTGGTATGTAGATGTAGCATATTACCCTTGCACTATAAACACTATGAGTAATGTATTTTACCATATATTTAAACATTTTAATTACGCTTAAGGATTTTCTTATGGTAAAATCTTGATGAATCACATATGAATAAGGTTAAATAATGCAGCATACTGTCTTAGCACGTAAATGGCGCCCCAAAAATTTTGCTGATCTAGTCGGCCAGCAAAATACAGTTAAGATTTTAACTAATATAATTAGCAACCATCGTTTGCACCATGCATACTTACTAACTGGTACCAGAGGTGTTGGTAAAACCACTATTGCAAGGATTATTGCCAAAGCCCTAAACTGCCTAAACCCAGTAAATGGAGAACCTTGCACTATTTGTGAGAACTGTGTAGCAATTGATAGTGGTAGCTTTGTTGATGTAATTGAAATTGATGCGGCATCCAATACTGGAGTAGATAATATCCGTGAGCTAATTGATAATGCATACTACGCTCCATCATCTGGTAGTTACAAGGTATATATTATTGATGAAGTGCATATGCTATCCAAATCAGCATTTAATGCTATGCTAAAAACTCTAGAAGAGCCTCCAGCTCATGTGATTTTCGTACTTGCAACAACTGATTTACAAAAAGTACCAGCAACTATACTATCAAGATGTTTGCAATTAAAACTCCGTAACTTATCGGTAAATGAAATAAGTCAATATTTGGCATTCGTCCTTGATACTGAAAATAAAAAATATGAGATTGAAGCACTTAATTTAATTGCAACGGCTGCAAATGGAAGTATGCGAGATGCACTATCTATTCTTGATCAAGCAATTGCCTTTAGTAATGATAGCATAACATCAGCTACAGTATCTGATATGCTATCTTTGACTAATGATGATATGATTTATAGTTTATTAGATGCATTAAGTAGCCTTGATGGTAAGATGCTAATGGATTCAATTAACACCATAAACGATAGCGGTAGTGATTTAGAAAATGTACTTGTAAGCCTACAACAAAAACTCTGTAGCCTAAATTTAGCTCAACTAGGAGCATCAGCTTGCCCCATTGAACTTCACAAATATATCGATAAAATCAGTGTTAATGATGTTCAACTATACTTTGAGATAGCCAATCTAGGAATAGAGCAATTACAAAAAACACGTGATAAGTACCCAGTTTTTGTAATGATAATGTTAAGAATGTTAGCTTTTAATATTGGTAGTAGTGAACAAAAGACTATTACTATGGAGCAAAATAATTTCAAAGTAGCACCACCAGAGGAAGTTACTCCACTGTTGGCAACTGCTCCAATAAGAGAAACAGCTCCAACAATTGCTGCCATACCCATTAAAAACATTACAGAAACCACTCCAACACCACAAGAACCTAAAGAAGAAGCACCAATCTTTAATGGACAATGGTTTGACTTGGTGATATCGCTTAAAGATAAACTTGGGGTACTATACTCATTTCTAGAGAATGCAAAATTAAACAGCTATACCGAATCGAGTTTTAATTTAACCCTTGATGCTCGGTATCAAAGCGCCCTAAACCCAAAACTAATTGGGCAGTTAGAACAAACACTAAGTGAATATTTCTTATGTAAAATATCAGTAGTAGTTGATTTTGCTGCAGAAGTTAGTGATACCCTAAAAGAAAAAACAATCCTGGATACTGAACAAAAACAACAAGTTGCAGAACAAGCAATTATGAATGATGAATATTTAGTTGAAGTATGTAGTGCTATTTCTGCTAAAATATTGCCAGGAAGTATAAAACCAATTTAATTAGGATTTAGTATGTTCGATAAAGGCCAAATCGCTGGCATGATGAAAAAAGCGCAGGAAATGCAAAATAACCTGCAAAAAGCACAAGAAGAAATTGCCAAACTTGAAGTTAATGGCGAAGCTGGTGCTGGGATGGTCAAAGTTATAATGACTGGCAAACATGATTTAAAAAAAGTTACTATCGATCCTGCTGTTATGGACGATAAAGAAATGTTAGAAGATCTTATTACTGCGGCGGTTAATGACGCTACACGTAAGGTTGAAGAACAATCTAACGCAAGAATGGGAAGTGTTACTGCAGGTATGCCTATGGGCGGACTTGGCGGACTTAAACTACCGTTCTAGCTACTCCAATGGTGGGTCTCCTTGCATTGTTAGCTACAAAACCTGGTCAGGTCGGGAACGAAGCAGCCACATGTGGATTTGACAAGTGCCAAGGGTCAGGCTCACCTACCTCTTTTCATCAATAATTTTCTTTAAGACATACCCAACTAGCATTAGCCCAAACAATGGTGGTAAAAAACTAATTGTGCCATTAATAGGACGTAACCCCTTACCCTGTACCAATGGTTTTGATCCCGGTTCATCTGAATATGCCACCATAATTCCTTTATTTATACCGTACTTCTTAAGCCCTAGTCTAATTACTCTTGCAAGAGCACACATTTTGGTTTTACTAATATCAGCTAACTGCACGTGTCGTACATCATAACGATTCCCGGCACCCATGCTTGATACGATTTTTATTTTATTAGTATAACAATAGCGCATCATTGCTATTTTTGAAGGTACGGTATCAATACAATCAATTACATAATCAACTGAGTTATCAATAAGCTCTGACAAATTATCTTCATTGATAAATTTCTGTAGGACATTAACTTCGCATTCAGGATTAATACTCATAATACGCTTATAAAACACTTCTACTTTAGTTTGCCCAACATCTGGAAGGGTTGCAATTAGCTGTCTATTGATATTGGTAATATCTACCGTATCATTATCTATAATAGTAATCTTACCAACACCGGCTCTAGCTAGCGACTCAACCACTTGACCGCCAACCCCCCCCACTCCAGCAACAATAATATGTGCTTTAGCTAAATGAGAGGCCCTGTCTTCGCCAAGTAAAATAGATGTGCGATAAAACTGTTGTAACATATACTACCGATAAAAAAAGTAGGCACAAATACCCAGGTTAACTACATATAATAGCCCATTAACTAGAAAATGCCAAACCCTAATATCCTTACGAATCACATGTATGAATATCCACATAGTTGCACATAGTGTCAGAAAAATACTTAATAAACTAAGTCGACTGTTTAATGACCAATCAGTAAATAAGATTCCGATAACTGGTAATAGCGTACCTTGAAATACCATTGCACCAGTAATATTACCAATTGCTAAAGTATCTCTACCATGCCTTAGCCAAATTATACTATTAATTTTCTCAGGCATTTCCGTTGCAATAGGGATAATAATTAATGATAAGATAAATGGCGATAAATTATATAATGTAGCTACATTATTTACACCATCAATAAATATTCCTGCAAAATATATCAACATCATTAAAGCGACAATCAACTGCAATGAAATACTAATTTTACCGTATCTAAAGCCCAAAAATTGTATAGCAAGTTTACTATCGGCATGAGTTCCATGACCTTCAAGAATCAAACCAGCAGAAGCCCTAATTGTGAACATTAGGTATATTAAATAACTAACAATTAGAATAATCGCAATTAAAACATTAATTAGGTGACTAAAACTAAAGTGTTGTAAAAATATTGCTATAAATGCTAAACCATAACCTATGAAAAAAAACCCTAAATCACGCCTAATACCAATATGTTCTGGTTTAATTATCCCATTTAACCCACGTTTTGGTATTATCGATAGCGCCATTACAAATACTGATAGTGTTGATAACATCAAAGGAGCTCCAAGAATTGCACCTACTCCAATCTCATTATTTGCCTTGCCTGAATGTGAACTTAAAATCGCCAAAATTGGAATAATCGTCTCTGGTAATGCAGTACCAACTGCAGCAAGAATTGAGCCAGTAACCCCCTCTGAGATTCCAAGCCTTTCACCCAAATGCTCCAAAGCATTACAAAATAAATTACTACTGATTACAATAAATATTAGACTAACGAGCAAAAGGAATAAATTAGACATGGTATCCCATCTTAAATAAGTTTTCAAACATAACTTTTGAGTTTGGCGTTTGAGCAAATAATTTAATAAACGCCACTTTGGCTTGTTCAATTAACATTCCTAAACCATTATACACACGTATATTTGAGTTTACGTTTTGCATAGCATTTAGAAACAGGCTTTTTGTATATGTCATATCATAACATAAAACATTATTATTTATACACTCTACCCGACCAAATAAAGTATTATCCAGTGAATTAGGAGTAGTGTTAATTATTATATCATAATTCTTTTGTGGATTGAAATTATCAGTTGCAAATTTATCATGTAAAAACTCAATACGCTGTTGATTACGCGCCAAAATATCAATAGATAAAGGATTATATACAATTAGATCTAGCAATACCGAATCTAAAACAAAACCACTACCAATAATAAGAATATTTTTATTAACTAGATTTTCATTTTTATTTAGGATAAGATCATTAACCAATCCAACACCATCAGTGGTATCCGCTAATATCTGTCCAGAATTAGTTATACTTAAAAAGTTAGTAGCTTTACAAAAAGAGGCTCTTGAAGTATGTAGATCTGAGATAGAAAATGCATTTTGTTTAAAAGGGCTAGTGACATTTATTGCCATGCCACCAGCTTTAAAAAAACCATCTACCTGAATAGCAAAATCTTTTTCATCTTTAGCAAGTATTTTTTGATAATCAAGCTCAACCCCCACATCTTTGGCAAATAAACCCCAAATTAAAGGTGAAAGACTATGCTCTATTGGGTTCCCAATTACTGCTAGCTTATGCATCTACTATTAATTACCTAGTCTAAAAAGTTAATATCAAGTAATAATTATACCAAAGTATTAATTGCTACTTTAATTTCATTAATCTTTTGTATACCTAGATTCGATAAAAACCTGTATTAATAGGGCTGGTCATCTCTATACGCAATAAACACTGCTGATTTTCTATTTTATGTGATAGATTCAAATAATCTAAAATACCATGATAATCGATTCATCATCATAAACAAGATAAAACTTATCTCTTAATTCTAGCCTGATTTTATTAATTTCATTAGAATCTTTGCCTTTTAACATTGCATATCCAATAAGATCAGTGGTATCATGATTGCATGATATAAACTGACCAATACTAATATTAATATCAAGCCGAATAATATTAGGGTGAAGTTTAATCGATTCAAAACCATAAATTTGCTTGATCCTTCCAGGTTTATTTGAAAGAATCCAGATATTATGGTATATAATACCAGTATCATTATTAAATTTTGCTGGTAATGTTATGTGCTCACCAGCAAATAACCGAGTACACATCTCAATCTGTTTATATTTTGTATATTCCTGAGCCATATACCAAATATATCCCCCACCAATTCTTGCTTGAGACTCTATTAAATAAATTTTGTCATTATATATTTTGATTTCAGTATGATTAATACCATTTTTTACATCAATTGCATTTAAAAAAGATCTAACTGCATTAAATATTCTCTCTATTAATTCTGGTGATAAATTTGGTGCAGGTAAAATTATATCGGTGATACAACACGAATTTACCGAAGTTGAAATTTTTTCTAACCCAATAACAATTAATGCATGTTGTCCATTATATGAAATAGTCTCTACATTTAATATATCATCCCCAGGAATATACAATTCTGCCATGTATGTTTCATGAGTAAAATCATAATTTAGAGATTTTATACTATCTTTGCTAAAAATTTTTTTTACATTTATGCTACCACCCCCTTTAGTTGGTTTTATTATGACAGCTCCCCCCATTGCCACCCAAAAATCCATAAGATCCTGTTTATTATGAATTAATTTGTAGGGTATAGAAATTTCAGGAGCATATTTTTTTAAATGTTCACGCATAAATTGTTTGTTTTTAGTAAGGATTATAGGTAACAAATCATTACCATTTATCATTAATAGTGTTTTTATAGCAGTAGCCGACTCTAAACCATACTCTGTAAAAGTTACCACCCCATCAAGTTTCTCCTTACTATTTATCTCCTGAGCATGTAAAACACATAATAGAATATTGGTAATATCACAAACTATTACTTTATTTAATTTTGCTTGAATGTCTTTTTCAAGGACAATATTATTATTAAATATCAATGTAATCTTTAGCCCAGAATTTATTGAATATTTGAGCGTTTCTATATTCCAGTCAGCGACCCCAATTAAAAGAATATGTTTTTGAACTAACATGGTTATGACTCCTTTAAATAATGCGTGACCTCATTAGAAAGCTCTATCGCAGTTTTATCATCAAACAAAGTAGTAACATACGTATAACAAATATGCATATAATCATTTATAGTACATACATTAATTGTAAATCCAATATCACCAATAACTTGTGACCCACAAAAAAATATTTTTTTCACTACTAGTGATACATCATTTATATCTAGAGATATATTTCCTAAATTGGATAATCCGAAATCATATTCAAAATGGGTTTTATTAAAATCAATGGGTAATATATCATCTACCTTATACTGCAAAGGACTATGCACAAACAGTTTTTGTTGTTCATGTAATTGTTGTTGATAACTAACTGCGATATCCCATATACTTTTTTGAGAATAGCTTGGTTTATGAAGAGTAAGAATTGCACTAGCGTATAATCCTAACGTATTATTTGATATTTTGTTATTGCCGATACCCCTTAAATTTATAGCTGTTAATAATGAAATTATTGATTCTGGTGATAGTTTTATATTATATCCAGCTAATATTATTGTTGCACATAAGTAACTATTAATAGTTACACCATGCTTTTTACATTTTTTCTTTAAATGTTGTAATTCAAGAGGATTTATCTGGCTTAAAATTATTTTTTGTCTTCTATGATTTATTTCCACATAATTCCTATACTGTAATGGTTTTACAGCCCCTAATCGCTGATTAAAATCTTTTTTGTATTTAGCAAAATCCTCATATGTATATTTTTTTTTGGCAAAATCCTCTAAACTTTTAGGTAACAAAGGTGTTTTTTTATATGATACAAATTTTTGGCTGATTAAATTAATTAAATTATTAATTAACCCCATTAATGATAACCCGTCTGATATACTATGATGAATTGATAGAACAATACAATGCTCAAACACTCCATTATCACAATAAGATAGAATTGTATATCGCCACAAAAATTTTTCAATATCAAAAGTTTTTATTAACTCTTTTTCTACAACACTCATTAATTTATTAGAGAAAGTTGGCTTATCTTCAAGATGTATAATTTTGTTTGGAACCTGGTTAAACATGCAACTATTATAAAAATAGTACTCATTATTATATTTTTTGATTGTTGCCTGTAACCAAGGATTATATCGCCAAATTTCTTCGATAGCACTAATAATAGTCTTTAAACTTGTATCTCCAGTAAAATACAATACCCCTATGACTGTAGTATAGTTGATTACAACATGACTCGCCTCACGATAACCAAGCTTACGTAAAATTTGCTTATTCATATAACCTCTTTTTATAAGTAACCAGTTTATTATACTAAGTTACATGATTTTATAAATGTAAGCCCCCATCAACACAAAGTATGTCACCTGTAACAAATGAAGCATATAAACATAACCACAATACAGCATCTGCAACATCACTGGCAATCCCTACTCTAGACATAGGATGCATTTTTTCAATTTGCCCCTTGGTTAAATTATGTTTTTTTATAACTTGTCGTGCATTTGAAGTCCATATAACACCAGGGCATACTGCATTAACCCGTATATTATTTATAGCATATTCTATAGCGGCTGACTTAGTCATACCAACCACCCCATGTTTGCTAGCAGTATAAGCGACACCTCCTGTCTTACTTGCCCTAATGCCTGCATATGATGCAATATTAACAATAGCACCTCTAGTTTCTTGAGTTAGCATTTGCTTTATCTCTGATTTTAAACACAACCACGTACCTTTAAGATTAATATTAATAACCTCATCCCATACAGATTCTTCATAATCTGCAGTCTTTACAAACGAAGATCCTTCAATACCAGCATTATTTACTGCATAATCTAAACGCCCATACTGATTTAAAATTTGATTAAATAAATTTTGCACACTTTCATTATCCGTAATATCTGCTTGTAAAAATACTACAGACTGATTGAGTTTTGCTAGTTTTTGTTGTGCTTTAAGACCTGTGGTCTTATTTCTTCCACTAATTACTACTTTAAGCCCCATTTTTGCAAAAGCTTCTGCACAAGCATAACCAATACCAGAGGAACCGCCTGTTATTAGAACGACTTTATTAAATAGTTTATTGTTAGGTTTAGTACGCATAATTTTCTCAAAATAATATATTTTTAAAAGTCTACTATGTAGATTAAGATATTAATACTAAGTTGTTGATTATATAATCCACAGTAATTAAGTCTAGCAAAGCAAATCCAGTAGAACTAAAAACTGTTTGTTCTTTTTGTAAGTTAGATTGTTGCATAGTATGTAATTGGGATACAGTTATTGCATTTCGGTGAAGTTCACCAGCCTCCTCTATTGCTGTTACAATATCTTCTACAATTAAAAGCGAAGCATTTAAGACATGTTTTGGAACTTCACGAGAGTTTGAATTATGCGCCCCCATACAGTTAATATGCACACCTGATTTTAAATTATCATAATCACATAAAGGTTCGAATGAAGATGTAGTTGTAGAAATAATATCTACATCTAAAATACAATCTTTTATTGAAGAATATTGTAAAACCCTTAATTTGGGATATAATAATTTAATTTCATTAATAAATTTAGTCAAATTATGATTACTACGGTTATATACATGTAGCTCCTTAATAGATCTTACACTCAATATACCGCTAATTTGTTGCCTTGCCTGTGTTCCTGCACCTATTATAGCAAGTTTGCTTGCGTTAAGCAAAGTGCAATATTTTGTCACTATAGCAGTAATTACTGCACATTTAATATTAGTAACTGCAGTACCATCTAATACTGCAACAACCTCTCCCGTGATACTTGAAAAAACTGTAACCACAGTATTAACTGTTGGAATGATATCTAAAGAATTACGCTTAAAAAAACTACCCGTTTTATTAATATATAATCCCATTTTACTACTAATTGCAGGCATTGAGAAAAATATTGAATATGGCTTATTGATTATGATTATATCTTTAGGAGGAATTATATAATCATTCTGTGATAAAATCTTTAACATATTCTCCATATGATTAATCAATGCGTTAATATTTATAGTATTTGTTATAAAATCATAAGAGTAAAACTTATAAGACATTTTTTCTCCTACAAGGTTAGTTATTAAAGCAATCAAAGTCTATTTTATGTGAATAATCAACATCTTTTCTATGTTTGGGTAGTAAAATAAATCTATTAAAACCAATAACCATAGTATTATCTTGGTTATATCCGATAGTTTTCACGTTAATAACACCTTGATCCAAATTTTTTTGAGATTCTTTTTTTGAAATTATTTTACTCACTGCATAAAGTGTATCATCAATAAATACAGGATGTGGAAGTCTAATATTGTCCCACCCAAGGTTCGCAACTGCTTTTGCACTTAGTATATTAACTGTCATTCCAGTGACAATAGATAAAGTAAGCGTACTATTAACCAAAATTCGTTTAAATTGAGTATTTCTTGCATATTGTTCATCAAAGTGAATTGGATGCTGATTAACAGTATTTAAAGTATGATTAATATTATCTGTCATCGTAATGGTTCTACCTGGTCGGTGTTCAAAAATATCACCAACTTCAAAATCATCAAAAGTAAACCCATTACTTTCTCGATAATGATTATTAGATAACTTTATTAAACGGTTTTGCATTTTTAATACTATCCTTTAAATTTAACAACTTACTTTTTTGATGTGGTAACTATTTTTTGTGCTAATTTATAAAACGGATTGCCCACCATGATATCTTTAACAGATAAGATACCTGTGATATTATTATCAATATGACTAATACTATTTGCCCATTCTACATCATTAGAATCATACTGATACATTTCATTAATTATCTCTACTTGGGATTTTGATATTGCTAATTTTCCACTAAAACCAATTTGCTTAGATTCTAAGACATCCATAGTTAAAGTTTCTTTATTTCTTAACATAAATGTTGGCGTATCTATTGCTGGAATTTTATATTTACAAGCACACAAAACTACTTGCTGTCTATAATATGCAAGGTTGTTTATAAATGTAGGTGGCAACCCAAGCTCTAATGAAAGATCTGCACTTCCAAATAGTAAAGCATCGCTATATTTCGCAATATCATCTATATTGATCACTGCCTCTGCAGTCTCAATTAATGAAATTAATTTAGGTGGTTTGACACTCGCTGAAACAAATAAATTTTTTATTAACTTTAGATCAATGCTAGATGATGCTTTTGATACAAGTATATAATTAACATTAATTGAATTATCAATTAAAAACATAATATCACGTATTCCATCAATAGAATGAATACAGTTTATTCTAAAATTATAACCACAATTTGTTTTAATTTGATTTTTATTCACAAGAAATTCATGCCGGGCATTATTTTTATCTTTCATACTCACCGAATCTTCAAAGTCAATCATAAAAATATCAGCATTAGAGGCACTGCCTTTATTATATAAATCAATTTTTAAAGCAGAAGAAATTAAAATACTTCTAAAGTTAGGAAATAGCATTTATAACCCCTTTGACAACATTACAAAATTCTAAAAATTTCTCCTGTGGAATACGGTTATTTATCATCATTCTTAACCCAGCTTTTCCTCGCGCTACTATTGGAAAAAATAAAGGTGAAACATAGAACCCTTTTTGATAAATGGTTTTTGCAGCTTCTAGTGCCAATAAAGACTCTCCAAGAGTTACAAATCTAATTGGTACTTCACTACCACTTTGGCTGGTATAAATTTGGCTATCAAAATAAGCTATATTATCTTTAAGCCTTTGTTGAATCACTTTAAATTCATTTGATTTATGTACTACTAACGAACCTTGAATTGCTCCAATTGTTGCAGTTGAAACAGGTCGTGACCATAATAAGGGTCCAGCGTAACGCTTTATATATTTGTACATTTGGCTATTTTTACTCAACATTGCAATACCACCAGCACCAGCACCGAATGCTTTTGCCATAGAAAACACAATGATTGTTTTATCATTTATTTCAGAATGAATTTCTCTAACATAACCATAACCATCCTGACCACAAACAGATAATGAATGCGAATCATCATAATAGACATATAAATTATATCTATTTTGTAAATCCAATAACTCTTTTACTTTTGCAACACCACCAGTACTATAGGCCCCATCACAAACGTAAACTACTACAGGGTTATGTTTACACTCATTTTCAATAAAGCTTATATCATTATGATCACACGTAACTATATTTGTTTCATCTGCACAAATTGGTTTAATTATATTCATTGAAAAATGACATAGTTTATCAAAAATTATTTTTGGTTTTATATTATTAGTTAATACCCCAGAAGCTAAAAGCGGTAGGACTCCCTCACTCATTGCTGAACAACTACTACCAACTATAACTTGAGCTTTAAAATATTCGTTCAGCTCTTCTTCTGTATCGTAAAGAATTTTACTTATTAAACGCGTGCGTGAACAAGTAATATTAGTTTGTGGATACCTGTCTAATGCAGTTTTTATACCCATTATCACTTTTGGATGTCGGTCTAGATTAAGATATGAGCACGATACCATATGATAAAAATCATGGCCATTTTCATCAACAAAACTTCCATTTTGTCCCTCATCAGCAACAATATCAAGAACACCATAACGTAAACCTAACTCCCAGTCATCTGAACTTAGGGATACTACTTTTTGTAGATTGCTATAATTATTCTTGTTCATTAGTTTATTATCCATAATTTACTCACTTTTAATAATCCATAACATAATATAGCATAATATAATATATTTGTCAATTTCAATATACAAAATTTCAATATACAAAATGTATATCTCATATGTATAAACATAAAAAACGCAGTTGAACGTATATTATCAGCAGAAATTTTCTGAATTAAATTTCTAAAAATCTATTCAATTAACTTCAATTGCCCAGAGTTGTGCCATTTTTGGCACTAACCCTACGGAAAAAATAATAACAATCTAGAAAGGAACTTCAAGTGTGCTTGAATCAGCCTCAGGTAGCATATGCACATCTGGATTAGTTGCATCACTATCAACACGACTCAATAGTTCAATACTATTAGCATAAAGACGCATAGTTCCAACTGGAATATTGTCCTTATTTATATAAGCATTTACATTTGGATAACCATCTACTAGTACCTTAGTACCTTTTCTAGCATACATACAAGCTATTTCAGCAAGTTTCCCATTGCAGCTTACATCTACCCAATCAGTTTTTGGGTTAGTTTTAGTACCTGTACTAATCCCTACTGCAAAAGTTGCAAACTGTGTACCTGATGGATCTAGACGCATCTCTGGATCACGACCAATATTGCCTGTTATTGTTAAACGTTTCATAATCTGTCCTTTTCAAAAAATTAAATTTAAAATATCGTTGTAACGTGCAAAAAAACCGCCAAATCCCCTCCTTTCTTTAAAATTAATGGAATAACGAATGAAAAAACCTCAATATCTATAAAATCACCACAACATATGATCAATTGCATAAATCAATTTAGCTCCACGATAAATTTGCTCTCTATTTATAACTCCAAAATATCGCGAATCATAAGAATGCGGAGTTACTCCTAATACAAAATATTCATTATGCTTCAATTTAAAACGCCCAAAACCAATAGGTAATAAATTTATTTGTCGCGATTTTTGTACCAAACGACTATTCTTATATAAATAATTATTTACTCTTACCCCATCTTCAGCAATACTAACCTCATCTCCTTCTTTAGCAACAATTTGCTTCATTAAATAAGGAGTATTATGTAGACATTCACCACTTTTATACGGTAAACCCAACTGGTGTAATACCTCAGCACGACTTTCATCCCAAACACATAAAAGAACAATATCATGTGGTTTTAGCTCAATAATCGGATAAGTAAAATAATATCCTTTTATTAATGAAATCGAAGGATTATAAATAAACTGCCTCTTCACAAATATTAATCCTCCACTCAAAATAAAACCCAAAATAAGCGGTGCAATACATTTTTTATATGAATTAATATGCATTATGAATTACTTTATACACATAGCCATTATTGAACCCACTATGGAAATTTCCTGTATTGTAAGCACTTATTGCTTTATACAGTGCTTCTTTATCATTTGCTGAGTTCAACTTAGCATTTTTGTAATTCTTCCCCAAAATAACTCCAGCTAAATTAAGATTCTTACATGGATCTAACATATCATGGGCCATATATCCATATTTATGCACATTTCTGATATTTATCTGGGCCAAACCAATATCAAAATCATAGTTATGCTGTTCAAGATAATCTACCCAAGCACTGGCTTCTTTAAAGTTTTTTGCGCCATATAGTAAATGCTTGCCATGATTTAGTCCAATAGCCAAAGTATTACCACGACTCTCAGTTTTAACTATCGCAACCATAGTAGTTTGTGCTACATTTGGTGCGCAAGTAAGGGCATAATTTGGTATATCAATCAATTTAACCCATCCTATCAAAATCTAATTGATCATAAACAATATCTTGATAGATATCTTTATCTGGATCATATTGCAATATCTGTCTTAACGCAGTTACCTTACGCTTTACAATATTTTGATATTCGCCATCCATTTCTTCTCGCAGCGTAATATTTTGAATTGAAATAATCCCATTGATAGTAAACCCCACTTCCTGACGATTAACTTTTACCCCTGGATGATCACGAACACAGCTTTCAAATCGATACAAAGCTTCATTGACTCCATTTGCATGAATTGTCGCAATACCACCTGGATGCCCTGTATTCCATGCTTTTAATAAAGTATATGCCTCAGCTCCCCTCACTTCTCCCATAACTATCCTATCAGGTTTAAAGCGAAGTGTAGTTCGAAGAGCATCATACATAGAAAAAAACTCACCAATAGTAAAACCAATAGAACGTGAAGTATTAAATTTAAGTTCAGGAACATCTTCAATAATCAAAACTCTAGTATCGGGAAATAACTTAGCTATTTCAAAAAGTATTGCATTAGCTAAAGTAGTCTTACCCGAACCAGTACCACCTGCAATTAGAATATTAAATTTACGCCCAATCCAATTAAGGATAGTATCGTAGCTACTTTGCTGCATAACTCCACTACTTACAAAATCACTTAAGGTAAATACCTTTGGAGAATGTTTACGAATACAAAAGGCTGGAAATTGTACAACTGGTGGGATAACACCAGTGAACCTATGCCCATACCTAGGAATCTGGCATTCAAGGCTCGGGCTTTTTTGATGAATAAATTTACCGCTTATACTAGCTAAAACACTCATTATAGTTTCGGCTTTGGTTGAACTCATTGTAACTAAATCAGTAGTGATTAGTGTATCGGGGTAGCTTCTAAAAATTTTTATATCTGCATCAGTTTTTATTTCTTTATATGCTAGCTCAAACGCTGAATCATTTGGCAAATGTTTATTGATTAAATCTAATAAAAAAATGATACTATCTTCAGGCAATATTGGTGACTCTGGTAAATCTCCAGTCTCTATCATTTGGATATAATCAAGTAAAATATGATCTGATATTTGACAAATTGTATTTTCAGTAAAATAATTCTTTAGACATTTTGCAATTACCCGTAGATCATCTTTTAAACGCCCGTGAAGACGCACCCAAAATAGTATTGAATTATGATTGGTTTTTAAACATTTATATACAATATGTTGCCCAATAGCAACCTTTTCAGATTCAATCTTAGTTTCAATATTACGTAATAAATTTTTAAGCTCCTGCCCATGCTGTTGCACTAATATATGCCCAACTGTAGTTCCATTAGACTTTCTATATGGATTGAGAATTATTTCGGTAGTATTGGTATCTTGAAGCACCTCCAAAATATCGGCCATATCTTTTTCTAAATGACGTAATGCATCATTATTATGTTCTGACATTATCTATTCTCTCCTAATAATTTCATTTTCTAAATGAGCCAGAAAAAGCACCTGAGAGCATATCAACCGCACCACCCAAACCTTCGCCAAACTGTATATTGACGTTACTTGCTAATGTTGATGCCGCCCATTCTGGCAATTCACTACATAATAAACTGATGATTACCGCACTACCTAATACTTTTAGAATAACCGCCCCAAGAGCTACAATATCTTTCGCCGCATTAACATCAGTAGCCCACCCTTGCATCTGCACCGTTAGAACCCCCAATAAAAACGATACTGCCAAAAACTTAATAGCAACACCAGCTACGGCTTGAAGATACCGCTGCCAAAACCCCATAGTCCACGAACTACCAGCAAAACCAGTTAAAATAAATCCTGCATAGAGTAAAAAATACGCTTGTAAAATAACCTTAATAATATAAAACGCGGTTAAAGATAAAACCACTAATAAAATCACTTGCATAATTGCTAATGTAATTTTAAGGGTTATATAATCAAAAGCACCAGTTCCATCAGTAACAGCACTAATAGCATTTGAAATACACGAAAAATTACTTACAATCTCAGATGGTCCAAGATTTTTAAAGTTTTGTCCAGCACTTAGAGATAATGTATAACCACTACTTACACTACCAAGATTTGCAAAATATTCTATAATCTCTTGATATAAGCTAACATTAATAATATAATGGGCAAAAAAAAACCCTAAAACCATCCGCGTGAAAAAAAACACCCACAGCTTCTCTATATCTCCAGCAAACACCTTTTTTACAGTCAACTGCCACATAAATTCCATAGCAAAAAGAGCATAAAAGATTTGCTTCACAATAGGATTAATCTTTGACTGCCAAGCGTATCCTGCATTAGAAAATTGGGATACTATATTATCTAAAACTCCACCTTGTGCAACTGTACATGTTAGTGCTTGCATCTTATAATCCTGACTTACTAAACCCCGTATATGCATCGGTATTATTTTGTTTTTCGAGCTTTCGTTCAGCCAACTGCTTCTGTCCTTGTTGCGCCATCAAAACCTGCATTTGTGCCAAAGTATTTTGAGTTGAAGCCGCAGTCTCCACAGCTGAACGTTGAAGAGCCAATGCCGCTGCTTGAGGATTAGTTTGAAACTGTAAAAGAATATCAGCAATACTTCTTACATTTTGCACCACTCCTGTTATATTTTGTATTGACCAAGAGAACTGTGAACACAAATCATCATTTACATTATTAATATAATTTTGCAAATTCTCTGTATCAGTTGGTGAACATAATGCACAAATTTGGGTACCAACTGATTGCAACTGTTGTAAACTGTGTAATTGCGACACTTGCTTAGCAATTGACATTGCTTGACTCATAGTTGAAAGATACCCATTAACAGTAGCTAAATAGGTATTCATAGTAGCAAGATCCTTTGATACTATGTTTTGATCAATTGTTGGTACAATTGCTAAAGCATTATTAGCTAAAAACATCAGTAATATAATTTTTCGCATATCATTCCTTTAGTTAATTTTTATTCCATGGTTTTAATATTAAGTCAGCGGTTAGCATGATATTAAACTGATAACCTTGACGAATAATTAAAGTAGGTGCAACATTCAAGTTTTTCTGCGTAACTGATAATGCTGTTTGCCCTAGTTGTTGCCCCAAACTTCCTGCTAGTGTTTGCCCCACAGTTGGATTTGCATATCCTCCACTTTGCACATTAGTATTTACATTATTTTGACTATATTGCATTCCTGCTGTAATAACCCCCATAATGAAACTGGTACCAAAAATTTGCCAGTATTTATTATCTACTTGGTCATAAAACCCAGAATACCCAGCAATATCAGTCCCAGGGGTTGCTTTAAGATCAAATGAACTACCATTTGGATAGATAAGTCGATTCCATGCGACCGCAACTCGTTGTTGACCATAAGCAACGTTAGAATCATATAAACCAACGAGTTTTGAGCCCTGTGGAATTAGTAAATACTGCCTTGATACACTGTCATATACATTGTTCCTCACAAAAGCTATAACTTCTCCGGGTAAATCAGAATTAATTCCGTTAATCATAGTAGATGGAATTACACTCCCAGCCTTTAACTCATAAGGGCTTTTAGGATCAATAATCTCAGATCCATAATACGCCTTTGAAGAGTTAGATTCATTACCAGATACTACTGGATTAGCTACCGAACTAGTAGACGAACCACTACTCACAACTCCACTACTCACTGATTCCATGTTTTTGGAGAATTTACTAAACATCAATGTTTTTGAGCTAATTCCATTATTTTCAGAATCTAGCTGCTTAAGCAATTGCTTTTGCTTTACCTGTATTAATTGATGCTTAAACTGCACTTCCTCATTATCAACAATTGGCGGTACACTTACTACTGACTCTACAACTTTAACAGCCGCTTTAGGAGAACTAGCACTCATATAGGCTGATTCATTAGTATGTTTGACTTTAGCTAATATATCAGTCTCACGATTATTGTATCCTGCATAGGGCTTAATATCTTCTGACACTATAGATTTATCCTTTGCAAAAGCACCATAAAACACTATAGCAACAATAGTAATGGCTAAGACACTACCAAAAAAAAGTATTTTCTTTCTTGATAGACCTTCATTATTAGCTTGTTTATCAAATAATTTACCCATAATTAGCCACCAAACAACCTTGCCCAAAAGCCTTTTTTAGGATTTCTTTTTATAGTTATCGTCTGAGCTGAATCACCAAAGCCATTTATCAGCTTAGCTTGATTAAATAATTTATCAACAATATAAAAATGTTCGTTATATCTGAAATTAACCATTTCACATTGTTTATCGTCATCATCAGGAAGAATGCATATCCCAGGTAGACTTCTAGAACTTATATCTACAGGCATCTGAATATATACACTAGTACCATCATCAAATACTTGAGTTGGTTTAAAATCATAGTTATCACCATCTATAGAATAATTATAATTAACGTGACTAAGGTTAATTAATGGCATTTTTAAACTTGGATTAGTCGTATTACCAACACTTTCAGTTTTTATTTCACGCAAATTTGCTTTATTATTTTCAAATTTTTGTATCATGTCAGATGGGTAATAAAATCCCGTACGTAGCACATAATTACTATTTGAAGATTTTAATTTAAAACTATAAGTGCGCCTAGTAGTTGTAACAAGTAATGTTGTATCAATCCCAGCTTGATTAGGCTTTAATACCAAATGTGGTGTCAAAGTGCTACCACTTCCTGAATAAACTACAGGTATCCCCTGATCCCCCTCATTCCAGCGCGCAGAGTCAGCAATTACAATTCCTTCAATCTCCTCCCCTGCTTGAAGCTCAATATCACATAAATTAAGTGGCTGACAAGTTATAACTGGCTGGTACTCTCCATAGGGAAAACGTACAACTCCATCATGACCAAGAACCGGTTTTGGTGCTACCCCGTGCTGCCATTTGAGCGACTCTTTAACAGCATCAGCTCCAACATCAGTCACAGTTGTAAAATTAAGTCTAAGGCTATTATTATTAGTATTATAAATTAGGCTTACTTGTCCGTTCGTTTGGCTTTTAAGTGCATCATTTATGTCGTTTATATTAACCTTTTGAAGTTTCAAATTAACATCCAATGATTTTTTATCACCTAATGGCGCTAAAATAAGCAAGTTGCTATCATACTGCTTTAATAGCTGTGGGATATTATTCACACTCCCTGAGTAATTAAAATCAAACTCCATTACTTCCAAACTAGTTTGTTCTTGACTCGGTTTTGTAATATTTTTAGTTGCATATGCATTAAAGCACCCCAAAATACAAATGATTATAATAATTAATTTATTTTGCATTAATATCCTCCACTGGATGAATATAAGTGATTAATAATCCGATAGGGTTTACTAGCTGTGTTTTAGTATCAAGGCTATCTTTTCGTATAAAACTAATTACACTACTAAAGTTAGTAGTTTTTCCAGTACTACCATCAGCTAAAACTTCCTGCTCACTCCAACTAATCTCCCAAGACTTTCCAGACTCTAACGGTTTGATTTGATTCAAATTAACTGCAATTACAGTATCAATATATTTAGAATACTGCGTAATAAACATTTGATCTATCTGGGCTTTAATTGCTGGATCTGTCATTTTATGAACAATATCAATATTTCTACGTTTTAATACAGCATCTTTGGGTACTTCTCTTAAAGCTATGGTAAAATTAGCTAATTGATGCGCAATAATTTTATTATCTACATTAATTGTTTTACTTGCTAATCCAAGAGTTGTTATATTCCCAAGGCTATCTTTTTCAAAAACCAATACTTTATGCTTATCTTGATTTACCATATAGATCGCAAATATAGATACTATTACCAAAGCACATATTGCAATAATCGCAACACTTCGCCAAGCTGATTCATTTTCAATATGATAGGCCTGAACATCATTCCAGCCATCTTTTTCCAATTGGTGCAGATATACATTTTGTTTAGTCATTATCAAATCCATCCAAATTATAATTTTCCCATTGACTCACCAAATTACTATCAATTCCACAATGTTTAAGCCATGCTAACCCAAACTCATTGGAATAATTTGCTTTTATCTTTATCGCATCATTAATATCATGCTGACTGGTTCTAGCTACAAAAGCATAAGTTGCTTGATTTTTATTAAGTTCTAGGCTAAACCGTCTAGTACCCAAATCGCTAAAATAAAAATAGTCTCCACGTACACCATGCGCTATTAGATCAATTTGTTTTTTATTTAGATCATGCGCCCGATATTGATCAAAAATTTCTGCAGATGATGCTTTTCTATTTGGTAAGAATATTTTGGTTGCACAGTTGGTTTTAAGGGCACTATTTAAATCGCTGTATTTCATCAAATCTGCCATTTCTTGTGTTGCAAAAATGATAGCCACATTAAATTTTCTAACCGTCTTTATCCATTCAATTATCCGCTCCCGAAATAATGGATGCTTAAAAAATATAAAACTTTCATCAAAAACAATTAGAGTAGGAAAAGCATTATCAAACTGCTTACTAATTACGTGGATTAAATAACGAAGTGCTGGAATAATTACCTTATCCCCCATGTCCATTAATTTACCCATTTCAAATACATTAAAGTGTCCAAAACTAAGAACATTATCTGAAGCATCAAAAATTTTATTAACAAGTCCGCTTGATGAACTAGATGTTTCGTATAAAGCTCTTTGCTCCTGACTAAAATTATCCAAAATAGCAGCAACTGATTTATCATAATCCTGCACTAAATGCCTAAAGTAAGATAAAGTCCTTCGTGGCAGTGGGGTTTCTTGCTGCATTAAAACTAATGCTTTTCTAATTGCTAAGCGATGACTATCATTAAATTTATCAGCTAAACCATTTAAAACACAAAGTTCTTCAATCCAATTAGCAGCAAAATCAAAATCAAGATCACTCTCTAGATTAGCCAAGGGCTGGAAATAAATGTTATTAGTCGAATTACCAATATCAAAAAAATTACCATTACAGCCATGACATAGAGGCAATGAGCTTTTATTTTTATCAAATACAAAAACCCGAGCATTCTTATAACGTAAGTGCTGAGCAATTATAAAATTAAGTAAGGTTGATTTACCCGAACCAGTTGGCCCTAGTATCAAAGTATGCCCATTATCTGCAACATGCAATGACAACCGTAACGGTGTACATCCTGTAGTTCCGGCAAAGAATAATGGTGGGCTATTCTCTGGATAGAAACTACAGGGGTTATGGCTTAATCCTGACCATATTGAAGTACTTGGCATAATATCTGAGATATTTAGTGTATGAATCAGCCATTTACGAACATTAGCATATGAATAGCCAGGTAAGGTACCTAAATAAGCCTCTACTGAATGTATTCTCTCAACCTGACTTTGAAAACCTAAACTTCTAAATAGAGTTCTAATCTGATCAGCTTTGTGATTAACATTTACCTGATTTTTATCCATTACAATCACTGTTGCGGTATAAAACCCAAACTTTACATCACCACTTTCATTAATTGACTTTGCTGACTCGGCGTCTTGATATTGTGAATCTGAATTTTGGTTAATTTTTATATTGGAATCAATTGATAATGATAGCTTTATGGTGTCAGATGCACTAATTCTTTTTTGATACCACAGATTTGAAATTCTATCAATTACTTTGCTACCTTCATATTGACTTAAAAATATAAAACGCGTACTCCAGCGATATTCAAAATCAAGATAATTTAATTTATCTAAAATACCCGGATACGATTCGCTTGGAAATCCTGATACTGTTATGGCCTTAATATAATTATCACCAATTTTAGGATCTTCACCACCATATAAGTCATGACTAGCTAGATAGTGCTTGAGAAATATACCGTACTTAATAGGTAGCTTCAGTTCAATAGGCTCCCCAGTCAAACACCAACTTATATAAGATAAAATATCATCAGACTTCATCTGTAATAAATTTATTTGTTTAGTAAGAAGTTCAATTATTTCATGTAATTTATTTTTAAATATATTCAAATAATGTGAATAATCATACTCTGTTGATTCATTTGTTTTTCTAAAAAACAAACCAAGCCTACTACCAAAATCAACTGTTGGACGATAAGTAAAACTAATAGCATAAGAATTTTCATAATGATTACCCTCACCTTGATAGATGCTTCTACGCTCGTTATCAATTAGTTTACTAGTAGCATCAGGAAAAAATGAATCTTTCTCTTTAGTATAATCCATGGCTTTATATCTTAAGGTATCAATATGAAATAACCACCCAGAGCTAAGTAGATTAAACGCAGTATTTATTTGTGCTGATAAAATTGCCAACTCTTCATCAGTAGATGTTTCAAGGTCAGAACCTTTGAACCAAAATGCAGCTAAAAACGAACCATCAGTTTGTAGAATTATTCCATCATCAACCATTTTGGCATATAACAACAAATCAGACAACCCAAAGTTATTCCCAGCAAATGTTCGACCACTCACAAAATTTTTTAGAGCTGTTTTACCTTGATGAAAGATATTATTTAACATTTAATTCTACTCACTTATAAAATGAATATGGAATATCTGGTTTACCAGGATAAAACTCATTTGCAGGATAATAATCTGCATAATGAACTACATATCTGGTGAGGCATAGAAAAAACTGTGGGTCATCCTCATTTACGCGACGAATCAACATAATAGCGATTAGGTAATAAATAAAAACCCCTATCGATACCCAAAGGTTTTGGTATGCCATCATAACCACACCACCTACAGTTACTGTAAAAGTAAAAGGTAGGCGCTCACATCCAACAAATAATGTTGGACGATAAAGTGATTTATGGATAATAATTTTACGTTGCATTTTAGAAACTAAAGCCCCAACTCATTCCACGACCAAAATAATTAAATGCAGCCATTAATAAACCAATTACAATAAATACCTTACTAATAGCTTGAGCAGCAGAACCTTGTAAGCGACCACTACCAAGAGCGAGAGCGGCTACTACAACAGTTACAATTCCACCCCACTTTGCCGCAACTGAAACAATATTTCTACCAGTTTTTAACATATCATCAACATCACGAATCCCAGTATCATCAGCTGCATAAACAACTAATGAATAGAATAACAGTGACAAGGTAAAAATGATTTTTTTGAATGATGAAATAATTTGCAACATAATAATCCTCTTAACTAAAAACATAGGTTAAACGATATTATATGAAACAATTTTTAGAAAATTTTGCGTAATGTACGCAAAAAATGGGATAAATTCGCTGCTAGCCTTAGTCTAGCAACGAAAATTTTAATTTGAAAATATAGTGAAATAAATTAGTATTTAGATATTAGTCTTTTGTAAAGGTTTCTAGGACAACCTTTCTAGTATCTTCGTCATCTTCTTGTGGTTTTAGCTTTTTCTTGCCCATAATTACCACAAAAAATACGGGAACAAATATAGTCGAAATAAATGTAGAACCTAGCATACCACCAATAATACCAGTACCTACCGAATGCTCTGCATTGGAGTTTGCCCCATGAGCAAATGCCAGTGGTAATGTACCTAGGATAAACGCTAAAGATGTCATCACAATAGGTCTAAACCTTTGACGAGCTGCAATTAATGCCGACTCAACTGTTGGTAATCCTTCCCTCCAATGCTCGAGTGCAAACTCAGCAATTAAAATCGCATTTTTGGCGGATAAACCAAGTAAGGTAATTAAGCTTATCTGGAAATATAAGTCATCGGTCAAGTTTCTTAAAAACAATATGCCACTAGCACCAAATAATGCAAATGGAATTGCCATTAATACTACAATAGGTAACCTCCACATTTCAAACTGACCAGCTAATACTAGGAAAATCATAATTATCCCAAAAGCAAATGCCATGATAGATGTTGCGTTACCACTTTGTTGTTGATAACTAACCCCATACCAAGTATAACTATACTCTTTAGGTAAAACTTGTATAATTGCTGATTGTATTAGACGCATAGCATCTTGAATAGTAATCCCTTCACGTGGTTCAACTACTATCTTAGTTGCTAAAAAGTCGTTAACTCGTTCAATTACATCGGGAGCCGTAGTCATTTGTGTATTTACTACTGAATTTACTGGAACCATTGACTCATTAGCATTTTTAACCCATAGATTATCTAGCTGGAATGGTGACTTTCTAAACTGCTCGTCACCTTGCAAAATAACCCAGAATAAATCACCCATAATATAAAAATAGTTGACTAAATCAGGAGCGTAATTAGCCTCAAGAACATTATAAATATCTTGTACATTTAGACCATAAAACTTAGCCATTTCAATATTAACCAATACACTATAAGCTTGATTGTTCGGATTAAAGGTAAAGTAACTAGTACTAATATCTTTATTCTTATTAAGTATACCCGTTATCTGCTTAGCATAACTCTCAAGCGCAAAATAGTCTCCATTCACCTTATCTTGAATATAAACCTCAATACCATTGGTACTACTTAAACCATCAATTGCAGGCTGATTATACGCAATAAATTTGGCTTCTTTTGAAGTATTACCATAATCATTAGCATCTTTAATTAATTGGCTTACATCAGTTTTACGACTATCCCAATCAGTTAAATCAGTTGTTACAGTTGCTACATTGGTTTTAACGGAACCTGCATGAAGTTGATCAATTCCGATTAAACTAACTGTATTTTCAATGTTTTTATCTTTAAGTAAATGATTGATATAACCATCGGTAACTGATTCAGTCCTTTGCAATGATGCATTATTGGGTAATGTAACTTGAGTTACATAAAAACCCTTATCTTCATTGGGAATAAATCCAACTGGTAGTATATAAAATAATAGTCCAGTTATAATTAACACTAAGCCAAAGAGTATAATTGTGAGTCTACGATAGTTTAATAAAAACTTAACTGCAGCAATATACTTATCGGTAATCCACTCAAATCCCTCATTGAATTTCTCAAATACTTTAGCTTTTTTGGCATTAGCTTGATGATTTTTTAGGAAAATAGCACATAATGCTGGAGTTAGGGTAAGTGCTACGATACCTGATAGCACTACCGAAATCGATATAGTAATTGCAAACTGTTGATATAAAATACCTGTTAAGCCACCCAAAAATGCTGATGGAATAAAGGCACAGCATAAAACAAGTACAATAGCAATCAAAGCACTTGCTACTTCATTCATGGTTTTTATACTAGCTTGTTTGGCACTAATACCCTCAGCTTCCATAATCCGTTCGACGTTTTCGATTACGACTATCGAGTCATCAACCACAATACCAATTGATAAAATCAAGCCAAACAATGTTAGATTATTAATACTAAAGCCCGTAACATACATTCCAGCAAAAGTACCAATAACTGCAACTGGAATAGTTAGTACTGGAATTAAAGTAGCACGAGCTTTTTGTAAGAACAAAAACACTACAAAAATCACCAAGATACAAGCGTCTCTTAATGTATCACTTACATTAGACAAGGCTTTTTTGATAAACTTGGTATTATCAAAAGCTATGCTATAACTCATTCCATCTGGAAATTGTTTAGCTAATTTTTCCATGGTTTTTAGAATCTCTCCATGTACTTGAAGTTGATTAGCAGTGGGATCTAAATAAATCTGTAAACCAATTGTTGATTTTTTATTTAATTTATTAATCGTATCATAGCTAAATGCTCCAAGCTCCACTCGGGCAATATCTTTAATTCTAATATATTGAACACCTTGACTTCTAACAATAATATTTTCAAATTGTTTAGGGTCACTATAGTAGCTTTGCCCAACCAAATTAACTACCATCAAGCTTTTACCAACTGTAGGTGGCGCACCTGTTTGCCCAACTGCAACTTGGACGTTTTGTTCATTAATTGCATTTTCTACATCAGTTAGCGTAACTCCTAACTTTTGCATCACATCTGGTTTCAACCATACTCTCATAGAATATGTGCGGGCACCAGCCATTTCAACATCACCAACGCCTTTAACCCTAGATAATTCAGTATATATTGCACGATAAGTATAGTTACTTAGATATACCATATCTTGACGCCCATCACTTTGCATTGATATTGACATTAGAGCGTTTTGAGAGCTTTTACGCATTGTTACACCGAGATTTTGTACAATGGGCGGTACCATCGGTAATGCTGTATTTAGGCGATTTAGAACATCTCCTATAACTGCATTTAGATTAGTACCGGTTGCAAAAGTTACGACTAGATTATAGTCTCCATTACTTGACATAACTGAATTCATATAAATCATCTGGTTGGAGCCATTAATCTGATCTTCAATTGGAGATGCTACAGTTTTTTGAATAACCTCTGCATTAGCACCAGGATAACGTGCACTAATAGTAATAGTTGGTGGTGCAATATTTGGATACTCTGCAAGTGGCAAGCTAAAAATTGCAACAAGACCGCACAACACAATAATTATAGAAATTACTGACGAAAAAACTGGATTATTTATAAAATATCGAAACATTTATTATCTTTCAATTAATAGACTTAAATTATAACTTATAAGCTTAAATTATATATACTATTTTTGTTCTACCTTATGCTTATAATTTCGCATAATCATCACAAAAAATGCGGGGGTTAACAAACTTGATAAAAGCACCGAACCCAAAATACCACCAATAATACCAATACCAACTGAATGTTGAGCATTTGCACCAGCTCCTGTTGCAAAAGCTAGTGGTAGCGTCCCAAAAATAAAACACATTGATGTCATGACAATTGGTCTAAACCTTTGTTTTAAAGCGTGT
Organism: Neisseriaceae bacterium; assembly: GCA_947446595.1. Lineage (GTDB taxonomy): Bacteria > Pseudomonadota > Gammaproteobacteria > Burkholderiales > UBA11063 > Aquella. Next base: position 46,268 of record CANFGS010000009.1, read on the forward strand.
ATAGCACTTTCTTCTACAGAATTACCAGCTCTAAAACTCTGCAATGAAAACTCAACCAATAAAATTATATTTTTGGCTGATAAACCTAGTAATGCCAGTAAACTAATTTGAAAGTATAAATCATTTTGTTTACCTGTGAAGAACAATATCAAAGCAGCTCCAAATAAAGCAAAAGGAATCCCCATCATTACTACAAGTGCTAAACGCCACATTTCATACAAAGCTGATAATACAAGATATATCATTATAATTGAAAATACAAAAGCAAATACTGATGTTTTTTGTGATAAAGTTAACTGATAACTAGTCCCAAACCAATCATAGTTATAAGCTTTTGGAACACTACCTACTTCAGCAACAATAACTTTCATCACATCTCCAAATGAGTATCCAGGAGACGGCATAGCAGTAATTTTGGTTGCCATATAACCATTGAAACGCTGAATAACTTGAGCATCACGTGTATTATTTACTTTTACTACACTAGCAACTGGAATCATACTACTATTACCAAAATGATTAGAGGCTGCAGTACTAGTTCCTTTCACATATACATTACGCAAGTTATCAACTGTCGTTCTAAATTGATAATCTGCTTGCATAATAACCCAAACTAGACCTTGCATAATGTAGGCATAATTCACGTTATTATTACTATAGATAGTTTGAATTGCAGTATATAAGTTATTTATATCAACCCCATAAAATGTTGCCATTGCAAAATTAGGAACAATAGATATTTCCATAACATTAGTATCCAAAGTCTGAAACGCCATACCAACTTCTTTGTGTTTTTTTAGTTTTTCAATAAGAGCTTGACCTGTATCTTGTAGCTTATGCGTATCCCCATTAACTCGATCTTCAAGATAAAAATCGATACCACCAGTTGTGCTCAACCCCCTGATTGTTGGTTGATTAAAAGCTCGAACTGACATACTTGGATTATTCATACCCAGTATATTTAGAGTTTTTATTATACTATCGGCATCACCACCCTTACCATGGCGTTTATCCCAATCAACAAGGCTAATAAAGAATGAGGCTGCATAGGTTTTTTGATTACCCGAATCAAGGAAATCAAAACCTGCAACACTAATAACCGAATCAATCGCAGGATTTTTGGTTAATTTCTCAATAATTCCATGAACTTTAGTATTAGTATCATTAAGACTTGAAGAAGATGGTAAGTTAATAGTTGCAAAAATTAATCCTTGATCTTCATTCGGTACGAATGCCGTAGGCACCAATTTGAATAAACCAATTGTCATGGCAAATAATAATATCCATACACCAAAAGCAAGTTTGGTGTGACGCACAAAAAAGGTAGCAATTCTCACATAAAAATCAGTTACTTTTTCAAATCCACGATCAAACCAATTATTATGTTTCACCTTATGAACTATGTTTTTTAAAATCAAAGTACTTATAGCAGGGGTAAAAGTAAGAGCACAAATACCAGATAAAACTACAGCACAAGCAATAGTAACCGCAAACTGTCGATACATATTACCACTTAGACCTTTTAGTCCCATTGCTGGGATAAATACTACACTTAGTACCAAAACAATTGCAAGAACAGCGCCAAACACCTCTTCTAATGTCATAGCAACTACTTTTATCAAAGGTAGATTTGGATTTTCATTTCTTAAACGTTCAATATTTTCAACAATCACAATGGCATCATCAACTACAATACCAATAGCCAATACCATTGCAAAAAGACTAAGCGTATTAAGACTGAAATTAAATACATAAAGACATGCCATAGTACCTATAATTGATACTGGTATTGAACAAATTGCAATAACGCTTGCCCTCCAGTTTTGTAAAAACAAAAATATAATTACTCCAACTAGGGCAAATGCTATTAAAAGAGTATCTTGTACATTTGTGACAGATGCTGCTACAAATTTTGAATTATCAATCGTTACACGATAAGATAGTCCCTTAGGAAAACTTACTGCATCTTGATTTAGTCTTTCAATAATTTGTTTTTTAGCTGCAAGTTGATTAGCTCCTGGTTGTAAGAATATTTGCATTACATTACAGGGATAATGCTTAAATTTATCTTTCTTATCTCTAAAATTAACTTCAGCTACAGTTGTATAAGAAATTGACCCTAATTCAACACGTGCAATATCCTTTACAAGAACCCTCTGGGCATTATTATTTAAAATCACCATATTAGCAAACTGCTCAGGGGTACTATACATTTCATTACCCTTGAGATTGAGTACTAAATTATCCCCCTTAGATCCAGGGGAACCATTGGATCGTCCGACAAAAGTTTCTACGTTTTGATCTTTAATTACATTTTGTAAGTCATTAACAGTAATACCATAACGCTGCATTTTATTTGGATCTAACCAAATTCGAATAGCATATGAACCACTACCAAAAACATTAATTGTTCCAACTGATGGTAAAAGTAATAAATCGTTCTGAACCGTACGTTGTAGATAATTACTAACAAATTTAGGATCAAGATATGGATCAGCATAAAACGCGGCTAAGAGTAACATATCGGGCGAGCTTTTTCTCGCAGTAACCCCCATTCTTTGTACTACACTTGGTAAAAGAGGCATTGCCGCATATAGACGGTTTAGTACTTCATTAATTGCATAGTTTAAGTCAGTACCTACATCATAAGTAAGAGTAATATTAACATTACCAATTGATGATGTTGAGGTAGCCATATAGGTTAGCCCTGAAATCCCATTTAATTGATTTTCAATTTGAGCCGCAACAACACGTGCCGCTGTCTCAGCATTAGCACCTGGGTAGGACGCATTAATTTGAATTGATGGTGGTGAAATATCAGGAAACTGACTAACTGGTAGATTAAATAGAGCAACAGCACCACACAAAGTAATAATTAATGAAATTACGGTTGCCAAAATTGGGCGTCTTAATAAAGCTTTCAAATCCATATCTTAGCTTTTAAACTTTCTTATTTATATAAATCATTAATCGGTGGAAGATCACTTTTTGATTTTGCGTTCATTTTATAAACTTGTAATTTCCGAAAAAATCTATAAAAGCTTGATTCAACATTACTAAGTGATTGATACATTTGCGCTTGTTCTAGATCAGTGTTTATTTTTAACATTTGCGCCTGATAGTACGCCAATTCAATTGATATCTGAGGCCTTGAACTTACTGAGCTCTCAATATTAATTGGAGCTGGGATTTTAATATTAGTAGAATCTATTTTTAATTGATTAAGTGAAATACTTATAATCTCTATCCCTAGATCATTTGCTATAAGTGGATCACCAATTAAATCATTTAATTGATTAAATGTAGATAAATCAGTGGTTTTTATGCGAATCTCTAGAAGCTCAGTCACTTTATTGGCTAATATTTTATGAAAATTTTCGTATACAGACAAATATGTTTGGGGATTAATTACTTGCCATTGTATTGCTACACTTATTTCAGCTTTGCTAGTCTCATTAAAAGGGAGATTTACTGTGAATAATCCTTCGCGTTTATTCATAAATATATAGTTCACTCGCTCTACCAGTGGCCAAGTAAAGTGTATACCTGGAGTTAATACTGACTCTTTCTTAGTAAATATATTAGTAACAACGACATTTTCGCGTTTATCAATACTAATAGTACCTAAAGTTAATATAATGATAATAAGCAAAACTAAAACCACAATTTTTTTAACATAATTAGTAGGCATTATTTTTGTTCTCCACTTGATTGCTCTACTGAGTAATCATCAACAATACTAGTACGCCTTGTACGATTAACAGATCTATCAAAATGACGCTCTCTAGTTGAAACAGGGGCAACTCTATCAGGTAATGGCTTATCCAACATGATTAATTCTTCTAAATTCATATTTAGTAGTGGATAGGAATAATTTGAAGGAATAGCATTTTTGGTTTCAAAATATAACCTTTCTACTACGCTCTCAGGATGTTGGTGGTACTCTGGCAATAACTCTCTAAATTCTGCTATTTGAGCTTTGGTTTCACTAATAGTATTTTGATGATATTCAGTTGCACTTTGCAGTAACCTATCAACTAATGGTATAGATTCAGTGGCATTAGCTACGACAATAGCTTTTGATTTAACTTGATAATCTTGAAGTGAGCTAATATTTAACTTAATTATTTTTATACCATAAGCTGATATCTTTTGGTTTACATTGTCTTTTACTTCACCAGCCACAATCGTTAGATTTTCTTTTAAAATATCACTTTCTAATTTTTTACTAAAATAATTACGTAATTCATTTTGCACCAATATACTTACATACGTATCCATATTATTTTGCTTTTGGAGTATATTTTCAAATAATAAGCTTGGATCTTGGATCTGGTAATTAAATTTACCATCAACTTTAATCATTCCTAAATCACGACTTAAAACAATTGGGATAGTTTGAGATAAATTAGAAAAATCAATAAACTGGCTAACATCAGAACTCAATACTTCAATATCCCCAAATGGATATGGTGCCGTAAAGCCAACCTTAATACCTTTTTGTATACTAGCAATCTCACCGCGTTTTAGAATAAGTCCAAACTGATTTTCATTTAAATAATAAAATCCTGTAGTAATCCATAGTATTAAAGAACAACAAAAAATCACTATACTAAAAGTAAAATTTGTAGTCTTTTTAGGTGATGGTTGTTTATGCCCACCATTTTTGCCAAGCATACGTGCAATCTTTTGATTAAGCTGTTCTACAACTCTATCAACACCTTTTAGTGTTTTGGGATTAGTTTTTCCACGGTTCATATGGGGCATCTTGTATCTCACTTTGTTGTTGTATCCATAATTTTTTTTCTATAATTGCTTGGTTTAATAAATTAAGGCCTTTCATTTTGGTAGCACTTAAATATACCGCAATTGGTTCACCGCTATGAGCATACTCTATCCGCGGTTTCATCCCACGCTTAAGATCAATTTTATTATAAACTAAAAGTTCGGGGATTCCACTTGCCTTAATTTCTTTTAGAACCACATTCACATCTTCAATCTGACGTTCTTTTATAGCATGCGACACATCCACTACATGAAGTAATAAATTAGCATGTACCGTCTCTTCTAGTGTTGCTCTAAATGCTGCAACCAATGTATGAGGTAAATCACGAATAAACCCCACCGTATCCGAGATAACTAGTTCACCCTGACCCTCAATAAAAAGTTTCCGCGAGGTAGTCTCAAGTGTTGCAAATAATCTATTTTCCGCATATACTTTTGACTTAGTTATCGCATTAAACAAGGTCGATTTTCCAGCATTAGTATACCCAACAATTGATATCGAAAAAATATCTCTCTTTAGCCGTGCTTTTCTTTGAGTAACCCTTTGTTTAACCGCAGCTACCAAATCAAGCTTCAAGGCTTCTATTCGTTTGGCAATCATCCTCTTATCTAATTCTATCTGAGTCTCTCCTGGCCCACCACGAACCCCAATACCACCTCGTTGTCGCTCCAAATGACTCCAACGGCGCACAAGACGTGACAACTGATGTGTTTGTACTGCAAGTTCTACTTGTATGATACCTTCTTTACCTTTAACTCTAGCGGCAAATATGTCTAGTATCAGACGGGTACGATCAATAACAGGAACCCCCATCATAACTTCAAGATTCCGCTCTTGTACTGAGCTTAAATTATGATTAATAACAATCACCTTAGACTCGGTCATTTCTCTTAAGGTTTTTAGCTCTTCAGCTTTTCCACTACCAATAAACAAACGACTATCAACCGTTTTTCGATTAAGAGTCATAGTCTCACAAATAGTGTACCCTGCTGACTCTACTAATGCCATACCCTCTAAAATCAACTCGTCAAAGTCTTTATCCTGTTTTAGGTTTACGCATACTAAAATAATTTTAGTTTGAATGTTTATTCACCAATCGTTATATTAATATTTGTCTTGCTAGGAACAATTGTTGAAATTGCATGCTTATAAATTAATTGATCCATAGTACTTTTGTTATCTTTTAGTAAGACTACGTATTGATCAAAAGACGCTACTACACCTGATAGCTTTATACCATTAATTAAGTATATCGATACCAAAATTTCTTGGTGCTGTAGTTGCTCTAAATAATGATCTTGAAGATTTTGTTTATTCATCGTTTCTTATCTCTCTACTTTTTTAGCTCTACCCTCAAATGGGTTTTCGCTAGTTTTATAATCTATCCTAAGTGGCGTACCAATTAGGTCAAATACTTTTCTAAATGAACGCTCAAGATACTTAGTATACGATTTAGCCACACTCTCTAAGCTATTACCATGAATAATAATAGTTGGTGGATTCATACCACCTTGATGGGCATAACGCATTTTTGGTCTAAATTGCCCTTTGTATACTGGCGGTTGGCGGCTTATCGCTTCTTGTAAAATGCGGGTTAATTTTGGAGTTGGTAGCTTCATAAAAGCTGAAGTATAAGCTTGATTTATTGACTTAAATACTTCTCCGATACCTTTTTTATGAAGTGCCGAAATATAATTAAACTGTGCAAAATCCAAAAACTGAAGCTTACGTTTCATATCAGCTTTTACAGTTTCTCTTTGTTCTTCTTTTAGGTTATCCCATTTATTGATAACAACTACAATTGATTTACCAGCTTCAAGAGCGTAACCAACAATAGTTGCATCTTGTTCTGCGATATCTAATTGAGCATCCAAAACCAGTACCACCACATTAGCATCGCTAATTGCCTGTATTGCTTTTAAAACTGAGAATTTCTCAATTTTATCTTCAACTCTACCCTTACGGCGGATACCTGCGGTATCTATTATGGTATATTGTTGTCCATATTTCTCAAAAGAGATATTAATACTATCTCTTGTTGTTCCTGATTCATCAAATGCAATTACTCTATCTTCGCCAATCATAGCATTAACTAAAGTTGATTTACCAACATTAGGACGCCCAACAACAGCGAAAGTTATACCTTCTTCAGCATTTTCTTCATTACTTATCGGGAAGTTACTTAAGACTTGGTGTATTAGATCAAATACTCCCTCGCCATGACTAGATGAAATTGGGTATAGATTTGGAAGACCTAGCTCATAAAAATCACTTATAGCAATAGCTTTGTCCACACCTTCAACTTTATTAATTGCGATATATACTGGTTTATCAAGCATACGAAGTTTATTAGCAATTACTTTATCTTGTGGTGTAATTCCACCCTTACCGTCTACCAAAAACACAACCGCATCAGATTCAGCCATTGCTTGTTCAGTTTGGCGTGCCATTTGATACATAATCCCACTATCAATAAGTGGCTCAAACCCACCTGTATCAATCAATAGGTAATGGCGTTTACCTTGATTTGCAGATCCATAATGGCGATCACGAGTTAGACCTGGCATATCAGCAACAAGTGCATCACGACTTTTGGTTAAACGATTAAATAGCGTAGATTTGCCGACATTAGGTCGACCTACCAATGCTATTGTTGGTTTTGAGCTTGACATATTTTTCCTTTAGTGCACTTCCTGCGACACGCATTCAATATCAATACATAATGTTTTGAACATATCTTCTACATTTTGATTATCAAATGAGTATACAGTATTACAAAAATCACAAGTAACGTTAATTAATCCTTCATCGGCTATAATACTTAAAGCCTCTTCTTTGCCTAAACTTCTTAGCATATTTGACACTCGCTCACGGCTACAAGTGCAACTAAATTCAATCTCTTCTGGCTCATAAAGAATTACATCATCTTCATCAAATAAACGACCCAATATTACATTTATTTCATTCTTAATTAATTCATTATGTTTTAGTGTTTGAGCCAAGAAAAATACTCGTTCTATATCATCTTCCATCCTTTTATCTGTATCTGGCAATTGTTGAATCATAAACCCAACAACTTTTTCAGGTGAATACGCAATTACAAATATAGTACGTAACTGCTCTGACTGTATCATATATTCAGTTAGTATTTCTTCTATATTCTGCCCATTAAGACTTACTACGCTTTGATAAAGTTTTCCATCATTATTTGAATCAATACTAATTACTAAAGTACCTGTTTCAACACAATCGCTATAGCTTATCTGATTATCTTCATGAATAGCCTGAGAAAATTTGGACGTTGCTCTAACTGTCAAATCATTGGTACATTCACTTACCAATAAATCAAGCTTGGGATTATCTTGAATTTGGGCAATAATTTTACCTTCAAGTTTTATATTTGTAGTTAATAAAATATTTGATACCAATAGTTCACCCAAAAGCTGTCTAATACCATCTGGGTATTCTTTTTGAGCTGCTATAGTATGCCAAGTATCAGTTAATTCTACGTAAGCTCCACGAATAGGTAGCTTATCAAATATAAACTTACGGACAAAGCTTTTTGCCATTTTACTACTCTTCTATATCCAAAACCACATTAGTATAAACATCTTGAACATCATCTAATTCATCAAAAGCATCTAATAATTTTTGCATTTTTAGGGCATCATCCCCTGACAATTCTGTTTCATTTTCAGCTTTCATTACCACTTCAGCAATTTCAGGCTTAAATCCACGTGATTCAAGTGCGTTTTTAACTTCAATAAAATCATTTGCTGGTGTAATAACTTCAAACGAACCATCATCCCCACTAATTACGTCATCAGCCCCAGACTCAAGAGCTGCTTCCATAATAGCATCTTCACTAACTCCTGGAGCAAAAATTAGTTGGCCACAGTGTTTAAACTGAAACGATACACAGCCATCAGTTCCGAGATTACCACCATGCTTGGTAAAAGCATGTCTTACTTCGGCAACTGTTCTAACTTTATTATCTGTCAAGCAATCAACAATAATCCCAGCACCATTAATTCCGTAGCCTTCAAATCGAAGTTCTTCATAGTTCACGCCCTCTAGTTCACCTGTTCCGCGTTTGATTGCACGTTCTACATTATCTTTAGGTACATTATTCTCACGTGCTTTTTCCATCGCTAAACGTAAGCGTGGATTTGAGCTTACATCTCCCCCACCCATTTTTGCAGCAATGGTAATTTCTTTAACCATACGTGTTGTAATTTTACTTTTTTTAGCATCTGCGGCAGCTTTGCGATGCTTAATATTTGCCCATTTACTATGACCAGCCATGTTCTAATAAACCTCAAAAAATGTCCCACTTAAACAAGTGGCAATATACTATAACATGCTATTATATCACAAGGTGTTTATAGGTAGTTAGGCATATTAAAATGTGGATTCCAAACTCGTGACGAAACAGCAACATGTTTCTGTTTGGAATGACATAGAAAATTCGTCATTCCCACCTTTTCAATTTCATCGCCACAGCTTTTTTAATCGTCATCCCAGTGCCATTTTTCGTCATCAAAGCGCCATTTTTCGTCATCCCATCGCCATTTTTCGTCATCCCAGCGAAGGCTGGGATCCATGCCCTAATAGATAGTTATCACGAAAGAGAAGAATATTTATATTTATTAATATATTGATATTTAGCAATATAAAATGTTATAATCCCCTAATAAACAATAAAGGAATTTTAATGCGTTTTGAGTGGGATGAAAATAAAAACCAAGCGAATATTAAAAAACATGGAATCGATTTTGAAACGGCATCCGAAGCTTTTAGTGATCCCAAATCTATTACTAGATTTGATCGCACAGTTAGAACTGAATCTAGATTTCATTTAATTGGTAAAGTGAGAGGTATTTTAATAATTTTGGTAGCGTTTACAAAACGTAATTCTAATATTCGTATAATATCAGCACGTTCTGCTGGTAAAGATAAAGAGGTGTATAATGAGTAAAATGACAAATATGCAATTAAAGAAATTATCGCAACTATCAGATGATGAAATTGATTATTCTGATATTCCATCAGTTAAGAATACTAAAAACTGGAAGAGATTATACTCTGATGGAGCATCAGTAATCAGCGATAAAATTATGTTTGATGCCTTGTCCAAAGTTTTTGAAGAAGATCCTGAAAAAGTGCCTGTTACTATTAAACTTGATAAAAAAGTAATAACATTTTTTAAAGACCATAGTAAGAAATATCAAGTTAAAATAAATGAAGTATTACTAGCTTTTGTTAAAACTTACGAGCAATCGCACAGCCATTAATATTAGAGCAAGAGCATGGATTCCAAACTCATGACGAAACAGCAACATGTTTCTGTTTGGAATGACGTAGAAAATTCATCATTACCGCCTTTTCAATTTCGTCGCCACAGCATTTTTCCGTCATCCCAGCGCCATTTTTCGTCATCAAAGCGCCATTTTTCGTCATCCCAGCGAAGGCTGGGATCCATGCCCTTGCCCTACTGCACCATACATCGCAACCAGTTTACCACTCTCTTTTTCCCAATTAAATTCACCTAAAACAGCCTCTCGCCCTCTTTGCCCCATAGCATTAGCCTCGTCTGCATTATTAAGCAATTTCACACAAGCCTCTGCAATCTCACCACTATCCTCTGGATTAACCAAGATACCACATTGATATTTATCAATAATCTCACGCCATAGCGGAAAATCAGAAGCTATAACAGGTATACCTGAGACCATATACTCAAACATTTTAATTGGGAGTGATTCAATATAGCTAGGAGTTGGTAATAATGTAACTAGGCCAATTTTAACTCGAGACAGTAATTTCACAATTTCATGACGATTTATTATTCCTAGGTAATCTACTTTTTCATGACCTTGTAGCTCCATTAATTTTTCTAATGTAACATCACCACTAAAAGGCCCTGCCAGTTCCAGTTTGAGATTACTGGTTGCCAATGATTCGACTATTGGAATAATACCTCGAGTTTTAGAGATACTACCGATATAGCATAGACTATTATCTCTTGAATTCCAGTCTACACTAACTTGGTTTAACTCTGATAAGATTGGGTAATTACATACTGTTATGGTATTTGGGTTATATTTACTAAAACGTTTAGCAATAATTGGGGTTGCTGTAATTATTCCGAAAAATTTCTTACTACAGTATTTTTCGATACTTTCGACTAATCTTGATACAATTGGGCGAATAAATTTAGGTATCCAATGTTTACTCATTACTTGTTTTGGTAGATCTTCGTGTACATCATAGATTACTTTGATACCATGTTTGGTGAGTTTATGACACATTATAAGTAGTTCTGGGTCATGGAAATGCACAAATTCTGGCTTAAGCTCTAGAATTTTATTATAGATTTTGTTTGGAGTATGCCGCATTCTATCTTGTCTAGTAGTTGGCTTACCTACACTATAAATACTAACTCCTGATTTAATTTCATCTGGCATATCATCCGCAACAATAAGACTAACACTATGCCCCGCATTTGCAAGGGTAACGCATTCCTTAACAAATATACGAATATCATAGCGAGGATGCGCCGAAGTAATATGACAAACCCTACTCATACCGTTCCCCTGCCATATTTTCCGTCATCCCAGCATCTATCTCCGTCATCCCAGCGCTTAATTCCGTCATCCCAGCATTTTTTTCCGTCATCCCAGCGTAGGCTGGGATCCATGCTCTTGCCCTCAAAGCCAGACAATTCTGATACAAAACAATCTTTAGAGCATGGATTCCAAACTCGTGACGAAACAGCAAATTGTTCATGTTTGGAATGACGAGAGAAATACGTCATCCCAGCATTTTTTTCCGTCATCCCAGCGTAGGCTGGGATCCATGCTCTTGCCCTAAATCGTCTCATCAAGAAACCTCTTCGCCAAAATCTTATAATCATGGTGTATCTTAACATAATCATGCCCATTAGCCCCAAGCTCTTCCCTAACTACTTTATCATCTCCCGCAATCATATTAATAGCATTTATAATCGCCGTCACATCTTGAGCTTCAACGGATACCCCACATTTAGCATCAGCCACAAGATCATTCCCTGCTGTAACCGAATGCACTACAGGCTTCCCAGACAACATATAGTCAAATAATTTATTAGGACAAATACCAAAGCGATAAATAGATAGCTTATTCCACCCAATATATAAAGCATCCATCCGACTTAAAAAATCAGGAATCTGTGCTTTTGGTATTGCTGGTAGAACAAATATATTAGTTATGCTTTCGTTAGTTACACGCTTTAATAATACTTCTTTATTAGCCCCATTACCAACCAAAACCACAGCTATATTTTTATCAAGCTGTTTAGCAGCCGTTAATAAAAAATCAAGAGCATTTGATTCACCCATACCACCAGCATAACCAAGTAAGAAATCATACTGTTGTTTTATTTCATTAATTTTATTTAAGTGATTTTCTGATACCGCTTCTTTCGCCTGTTCCCAATCTGCAACTGATACTCCATTAGGAATATAGATAAATTTATTTGGATCAAGCCCATGTTCCATCATATAGCTTTTTGCTTTAGGTAATAGGCTTACTACCTTATCAGCAACTCTATACCCAAAATCTTCCGCTCTTTGCATTAGCATAATAAAAGGATGTTTTTTTGACATACCATTTAGTTCAATAGGGGTAAGTGGCCATAAATCATGGACTTCATAAACGAATCTCGCCCCTGTTTTTTTAGCAATTTTAGATGCTACTTTGGTATCAAAAGGGTAAGTTGAAGATGCGATAACCAGATCTGGAATATCAAACTTGGAGTTAGTATTATCAGGTATATTTTTACCCTTAATAATAGCTGGTATTAATTTCCTTACCCGCTTTAGAAAGCTAAATATATTAATCACTCTTTTTATACCATTACCTGGGTAGTCAGGTGTTCTACACCAAATATACCTAATTCCATCAATATTTTCAACTAAATAATTTTGCCCCTGAGGAATAGCTATATGGCTCCTAAGGTGTGAGACATTACTAGCAACAATAGTAACATTATGCCCTAGCCTCACCCATTCACGAGCTAGATAATAAGGACGATACTCCATCCCATAGCTCAAGCTTCCAGCATAGTGATTAATATATAATATGTTCATTTAATTAACTTCCCTCATATTCTGTCATTCCAGCAATTTTTTTGTCATCAAAGCATCAGCTAAATCGTCATCCAGCACCTTTATTTCGTCATCCCAGCAACTTTTTGTCATCCCAGCGTAGGCTGGGATCCATGCCCTAATGCCCTTGCACTAAAACATTATTTACCATATTTTGTTCTTTGTGCTGTGCGGCAGCACACCCCACTCCCTTTCTTGCTTGAACAAGGTCGGCGGCAAAGAATTCAAGCCCAGACAAGATTTTTAACGGACTTTATTTATTAATTTAGCTAAAACATTTAAAACTCGCTGCGCGGGGACAATAAAGGTTTTTTAACGCTAAATTAATAAATAAAATCCTAAATCTTTAATAGGCGATATATAAGCTACGACTAAATACTATAGAGCAAAGAGCATGGATTCCAAACTCGTGACGAAACAGCATCTAGTTCATGTTTGGAATGACGAATAAAAACCAGTAACCCCAATATTCAGCACGCCATTATAGCTACTGAATTTACACACAAAAACAGCGCATTAACTGTTGCCACAACGTCTAATTTCCATCATAGAAGCAACCGCTAAATCGTCATCCACGCAACTTTATTTCGTCATCCCAGCATCTTTTTCCGTCATCCCAGCGCTTCAATTTTCGTCATCCCAGCGCAGGCTGGGATCCATGCCCTCATGCTCTTGCACTTGCCCCAACTGCCCAATCACCTACAACAAATCCGAATACAAATCCCTCCACTGCGGATTAGCCTCCTCAATCAAATTTATCTTCCATTGTCGCTGCCAAGCTTTCATCTGCTTCTCACGAGTTATTGCACTTACCATATCCTCATGCAACTCAAAATAAACTAAATCATGCACAGAATGCTCTTTAGTAAACCCATCAATTACATCATTCTTATGTTGCCAAACTCGCTTCACCAAATCACTAGTCACCCCAATATACAAGGTTCCATTTGGTTTACTTGAGAGGATATATACTGCTGCTTTGTTCATAAAATTTATTTCTCCAAATTACTTTATCTTTATAATAAGGAGCTATGTTTTAATTTTTTGTACTACTATCATTTTACATATTACCAAATCACGCAACTAAGTTTTTATTTCACAATTACAAAGTTATACCACCGCTATTTATTTTTGTATCTAAATATGAAATTAAGCGATATTTGAGCAAATCATGCATAGATGATAAAAGAGGAGCTCTTTCACATCGATTTATTTGTATATTATTACATTTTTGTAACTGGTATTTAATTCCATTAATATCAAACAAAGCATTAAAATCAACTGGATAAGGTTTGATGGGACATTCGTCAACTGAATTATAAGAAATAACTTTCCCTGCTGTCTGCGATACAGCTTTTAGATAATAATGAAATTCTGTACCAATACCACCATAACTCTTAGATTCATCAGAAAAATCAAAGGCAATAAGCATTAAATTAAAATCATTAAAGAATTGCAATTCATGAAATAAATTAGGAAAATGCATTTTCACCAGTAAATCATAAACCTTTGGAATAATCTCATAAAATCTTTGTCTGATTGAAATAATATTATTAAATTCAAATGTTAATAAACCAAAATAGTTACCCCTATTAACTTCTTTAATATCCATGGATTGTAAAAACTGTATTAATTCTGTAACAGTATTAATACTAACGGTTTCTGTTGAAGGAAATAAACAAATATCATTTGTATTAGGTAAATAAGTATTAATAGAATTTATTATTTCAGTCAATGAATATGAATACTGACCACGCTGAAATTTTATCATGCTGTGATATTTATCAATAAAATCAAATAAAAACTCAGTAGCCAAGAAAAAATCTTTTACTAATACTGGAATTTTGAGTTTACCAAAAACACCTGTTATTAAGTTAGATTTTATACACTCATATGCAAATTGTTGATGGCGTGTCTTTATGGGGTTTTCCGAAAAGTATACTTTTTGTTGAATAATTGTTTCATTATTATATTTTTGCATTATACTATCATTTTGTTCAAATTCTTTTATTTGAACATCATTTAACTCGTAGGAAATCGGGTAAAAAACATAGTTAGCTGCATTATCCGAATAATGACAGATACCTATACCTATTTTCCAATAATTTGGGTAAATTGCATTTTTTAAAGAAGAAAAATCATTATCTAATAGATTATTATAGCAATCTAAAAACAAATGTATTTCTTTATATTTTGGGCTGGTTTTTCCTATTGAAGTATTCTTATATTTATTTAGTTCTTGAATTGCATTTTCAAGTTGTTGCACTCGCTGACATTTGACGTCATAATCATCAAGAATAATTGCTTGATTATTCAAAATCTTAGTGAATTCAGTAACACAATGGGTTGTATGATTTTTCTGAATATAGTGAGTTTTCTCAAAATAAATAGTTATAGTTTTTTGTATTGCTGTCATTTTATTTAAGTAAGTTTCACACTTTAATCTATCCATGTGCATCCAGAATGCTATTTCATTATTGTACACTACAATTAGTACAATAGGTAGCTTCTGAGATTTACAATGTTCGAGAAATGATCTTTCAACAGAATATACTGGATTTTCGCTGTGCGTAATTGATTTTGAAGTCCCCTTTACTTGAACTTCAAGAGTGCCAATTGTAGTATTAGAACCAGATGTCAGAAGCTTAATATTTCCATCAACAAAAGCTGTTTTATCATTAGCTTTAATATCTGGTATTATTTGTTTACTAGTTCTTAACCAAATTTTTAAATTATCTACTGCATTTTCTTCAACAATTATATTATGTTGTTTTGTGTTTGCCATTAACATATTTCCATTATTAGCTTTTCATATTCATAATAACATCTTCTATTGAATAGTCAACCAATTCAATTAATCCATTGTTATCTAGCTCTGTAAAATTAATCATTTTATTGCAACCTTAATATTAGTATACTTTATAAAAACTATGTAATTTCATCAATTCCATCTATGAACGTCTTCACATAATTTGTCACTTTATCCCAAACACGATCAATTACTTTTTTGCGTTGCAGTAGCTTTGGCTTCTCTTGTAGCATATTAAACACATCATCTCCTACAGGCTTTCTTTCGTTGAATAGATACTTGCTGATTACCTCTTGAAGTTTCACAGGGTCTAGCTTTTCTTCGTTACATAGCTTTTCGAATGATTGCTGTTTTTCGGCACTCCAAAATTTTTTAAACTGTTGAGTAATATTAGTATTATCATGAATCTGTGGCATATTCTGCTCAATGAATTTCTCAATCAATTCTTTTTTACTACGAAGCTCGGTTTCGCCATTAACCAAATTCAATATAGTTTTTCGTTCCTTTTTTTGTTCTTCTGGGTTTTTTCCAGATAGCTTCATTAATAACCCAAGTATATAAGATACATTAATATCATCACGGTGGATAAGCTCTAGTTCAAAGTCCACATCATTTAGGATTGATACTTTTTCTTTAGCTGTAGTACTACGTACCTTATCATATAAGTCTAGATACTTACTCTTATAGTCTTCAAAACTTTGAGCATCCATCGATAAATCATCATAACTAAAATCAGCAAAGGTAGTTAGTACATTTCGAACTCTCAAAAGCTCTCTAAAAGTCTGGATAAATCCTAACTCATCTTTTTCAGTTAATAGCGAATTCACACTATTAACTGTTGGTACTTTCTTTATCAACTCTTTATATATCCGATTAAATTTAGATACATAATCCTCGTATGGCTCTACCAAGATAACTTCATTTGCATTTTTATTAGAGAATAATGCTATTGCATCATCTGTTGCTTTTTTGAGATTACGGAAGCTAATGATATTACCCTGAGATTTTTGCTCATTTAGAATTCGGTTAGTTCTTGAGTAAGCTTGAATTAAGCCATGATATTTGAGATTCTTATCTACATATAAAGTATTTAGATGTTTACTATCAAAACCCGTCAAGAACATATTTACTACCAGTAAAATATCAATTTTTCGCTCTTTAACATTTTTTGAAATATCAGTAAAATAATTATAAAATGACTTACTGTCTTTAGTAGTATATTTACTATTAAACATTAGGTTATAATCGCCAATATACTGCTCTAGCTTATCTCTAGTATGCACATTGATGGGGGTGTCATCAGTTATATCTAAACTTGATTCAGGAATAGAACCATTAGCATCCTTATCATCTTCATTGGCACCAAAACTAAAAATAGTAGCTATCTTTAGATTATGCCGTCCTGCTACTTTTGCCTCTTGGAATAAATCATAGTACTTGATAAGAGTATCAATACTACTAACACAAAACATAGCATTAAACACTTTACTATGAGTCTTACGATCGTGATTGGCTATTATATAATCTACAATCTTTTTTAATCGATCAGGACTATCAAGTAGCTCCTTGGTATCAATATCTTCTACTTCAATATCTACAAAATTACTACTATCTTTTTTATTTTTGTATTTACCAACATACTCGATCAAAAACCTAAGTACATTTTCATCTTTGATAGCATCATTAATAACGTATTTATGTAGACACTCCTCAAACAAATCTTTGGTAGTTCGTCTACCTCCTTCATTATTAGCCGCATTATCCGCAAAAATTGGCGTACCAGTAAAACCAAACATCTGCTGATTAGTAAAGAATGCTTTGATCCGCTTATGCGTGTCACCAAATTGGCTACGATGGCACTCATCAAAAATAAATATAATCCGCTTATCTTTGAGATTTTCCATTTTATGTAGATACTTACTCTTACTAATAGCTACATTTAGTTTTTGAAGTGTTGTAACAATTAATTTAGTTTCATCAGTAAATTTGCTTACTAAAACATTAGTATTGTCCGTACCATCAACACTACCTTTTGAGAATGCATTAAATTCCTTTATCGTCTGAAAATCCAAATCTTGTCTATCAACGACAAATACTACCTTATATACCTTAGGGATATTTATGAGTATTTGACTAGCTTTAAATGATGTAAGTGTCTTACCTGATCCAGTTGTATGCCAGATATAGCCATTTTTCTTGGGTGAATTTTTAACTCGTTCAATAATAGCTTCTGTTGCATAGTATTGATATGGTCTAAGTACCATTAATACCTTCTCAGCTTCGTTTAATACTATATACTTGGTAATCATCTTAGCCAAATGGCATGGCTCTAAGAATAGCTCAGTAAAAGCCTCAAGCTGGGTAATAATATTGTTATTAATATCTGACCAATAGAATGTCTGCTTAAATGACTGGTTTTTATTATTAGCATAGTACTTGGTATTTACGCCATTACTAATAACAAATAACTGCACATACTGAAATAAACCATATGAAGCACCAAACGAATGTCTTTGGTATCTATTAATCTGGTTGAATGCTTCTTTTAGCTCCAATCCTCGACGTTTTAGTTCTATTTGAACCAAAGGCAATCCATTGATCAAAATAGTAACATCATAGCGGTTGGTATATGTTCCCTCAACTGTTACTTGCTTTGTTACCTGAAACTCATTTTGGCACCATTGGTCTTGATTGATAAATTCGATATACTTAACTTCGCCATCATCACTAGTAAACTGCATTTTGTCACGCAGTATTTTAGCTCTCTCAAATATATTACCCTTATTGAGGTGGTTTAATACCTTATCAAAATCAGCAGCTGATAATTTAATTTGATTATGCTTTTCTAATTGCACCTTTAGGTTAGCTAATATATCAGCTTCATTATTTAGCTCTATATAGCTATGCCCTAATGATACTAGCTGCTTAACTAAGTTGTTTTCTAGCGTTTGCTCTGCTTGGTAGCTCATAACTTCTTACTTTTCTTTGTTAATTTTAAAATCTATATTTAATTTTTTATTCTTTTGCACTCTAAATTCATCTAAAATAAAAGTTATTTTTTTCTTTTTCATATGATTCCAATTACCTTTCAATTTACTCGCTGGAAGAACTTCATAAATAAAAAGCCAATATAAATCTATCTCATCTAATAAACCTTCCGCTAAAGAACAATATTTTTGCTTCATAAATTTCGAAGTGTCATGCTTTGTTTGGTATAAATAAGCTAAAAGCATTACAGTACAATCTTTATTGGCTTCTGCAATATAAAAAATATCTTCATAGGATTTACATTTAAATTTAAAATTATATTTAATTGCATAATAAATTGAATAGCTAATTAATTCATTTATTCTCTTATTTGCCCCAAGATCAAGTAAATTTCTAGCAAACTCTCCAATTATTTCAACATCCACATTAAATGGTTTAAATAAATAGTCATCAATCAAATGAACTAAATATGGATAAATTATAACTAAGTGATGAATAGTTTTTATATAATAATCTTCAGCATTAGAACTCATTGATTTTTTATAAATCATTTTCATTGCATAATTTAAGATAGCTGAGTTATCATTATTATCTTTCATTAAAGCCAATGCTATATCTAAAAAGGATCTAACTTCATTAAAATTAAGAGTGTCTTTTTCTTTGATAAACATAAATGAGTTAATTTTACAAATCCAGTCTTCATTGGATGTTATGGGTAACTTAGTGATTTCTGTTTTTTTATGATTTAATTGCAAACCAAATTTTTTTAGCTCTTCAGAAAGTTTTATTAAAAAGTTTTCTGCAGCTTCATGACTTTCAACATAACAAGTATAATCATCAATATTTCTAATATATTTATAATCTCTTGATAACTCAGAATCTACTTTGGTTAAAACTAATTCAGAGAGAAGGTTTGATGCATGTGGTCCTATTAATATACCATGAGTTTCTCCATGCTTTAAGTTTCGAGTATAAAGATCCAACTTATTATACCAAAGGTCTCTATTAAACTTGTTTTTCTTAGATGTTGATTTTCCAACAAGTGCCCAAGGAATAGAATGTGTATAAATACTAGGAAAACAATTAGAAATATCAGCTTTAACTATATAATGACTGCCAATTAAATAAGTAATACCTGGATTATCATCAACTTTGTAATTTTTGTGATACATATCAAATATAGATTCGTTTTCATTAAATAAATCTAAGTCCTCACCATACTGGAAAGTAAATATTTTTTCTTCATTTTTTAATTTCCTAATATGTATACGACTAATCTTATACTTATCCTTGCTAGTTACAGCATCAAAATGAGTAACTATATTCTCCCAATTTTCAGCAATACTATTGCACAAGTTTCTATAAGCTATTGGATTAGGAATAGAAAGTGTTCTAGGTACATTTATACTGCGAGTATTTTCATAAATAATAAATCCAAACTCACCTTTTTCGAAAAAACTTTCCTCTTGAGTTTTACAAAAATTTAAAAAATCTACGCTACTTAAAAAAGGTGGTAACTTCTCTGGAAATAACCCAAAGCCTAAAAGCCCATTAAATACATCATCAGGAGATAAATCCTTCATATGATCAAGATATGATTTCTTCATATTAACACTACACAAACATTTTTTGAAGAAGTGTTGTTTTAAACAAATTAATTTGAGCAATCTGGTTTAAAATTTGAGTTATTTTATCATCTACGCTTGTTAAAAAATTAGCTATTTTATTCTGTTCCATTATACTTGGTATATCAACAACAAACTCACTTAGAACTTCTTTTGTAATTGTCTTAATTGTTCCACCAGGAGCTTTTAATTTTTCAGTTTCAAATAACAAGAATAAAACATATTTAAAATAATCTACATTAATCAGTGCTTTATAACTCTGAAATATTAATAACGTCCTATCTATATATGCATCATATTGTAATTTAGCTACTCTTCCAATAGAACCTTGAATCGTAATAACAAGATTACCCTCTCGTACAAAAACACTTTGTTGAGCAGCCAATGAACTAATTTTATTTTTAGTCTTAGGCTTAAGTTGCATATTATCTGCAACATCAAAGACTTGCACGAAAGGAAAACCATTTATCTCATCATACCACATATCTAACCCATAAGGTTGCGGGAAGCTTCCTCTCCTATAGTTTGCAATTTCTTCAAGTTGTTTTATCTTCCAATCTGAGTAGTCATTGCCACTATCATCTTTAAATCTGATTTTTTGGCTGAATATTTGTTGCATTACGCCTTTTTTGTATTGTTCCAGAAGCTCTTTTTTACGAGTAAGTTGTTGGATTTTATCATCGACGGCTGTCAGAAAATCAGTAATTTTTGTTTGTTCTGGTAAAATAGGCAATGCTAATACTAAATTTATTAAATCCTCCTTAACAAAACCTTTAATTGAAGTACCCTGATTAAATTCGATTAACTTCGACGCTTTAAGCTGAACTAAATATGCAATAAAAACTTCATTTGATAAATCTAATATTACATTTTGGAAATCTTGGCTAGTACATAATGGAAACTTATTAATTGCTACTTTTCCAACACCAACTCTAGAAACTATTAAAACACTCCCTTGAGGAATTAATTTTGTTGCAGAATTATCAACAGCCTCTCTTGTAATAAATCTCTTCGCATTAATAGAATGTATATCTCCTTCTACTAGATCCGAACTAGATATCCAAGGAATATCACCAATCCAATAGCTATCATTTTTAGTTGATGGTGTGCCACCCCCAATAAATTTACCAACATCACCAAATTTACAAGAACGCCACTCACCATCAAACTCAGGAAATCTTAATTTAGGAACTAATCGTTTATTCATTTATGTGTCCAGTTCTCAGTATCATATAAAATAGTTTATTATATACATTTGATTGCCTGATTTATATAAAACGTTAAAACAACCAATATATTACCCAAAGTTATTCATTTAATGGATTACAAACTTAATAATTTAATCATCCATCAATCCATCTTCATTATTTGATATTTGTATTATGTCATTTCTCTCTTGAGCTAGTTGAATCGCTTTATTTAATCGAGCCTCTAAAACATCTCTTGGCGGTAATGCAGTTAAATATTGAGCAACATGTATGCCACTTTTGTCAAGTTCTAATAATTCGATTTGCTCTTTCTTTTTATCAGCACATAATATTAATCCAAGAGGTGCTTCTTCGCCTTCTTTTCTCTCATGTTTGTCTAACCACCGCAAATAGAGTTCCATTTGACCTTTATAACTTGCTTTAAAAGTACCTAATTTTAATTCTATGACTACCATTCTACGCATTGTACGATGAAATGCCAATAAATCAATGTAATAGTCTTCATTGTCTATAGTAATCCGTTTTTGACGGGCTATAAAACAAAAGTCCGTACCTAATTCACTTAGGAATTGAGTTAAATCATTTAAAATAGCATTTTCAAGATCTGATTCGCTAAACGTAGTTGGTAATTGTAAAAAATCAAGCATATACGGGTCGCGAAATACCAAGTCTTTAGTTAGTCCATTATTAGTTTGCAGGTTCTCTAACTCTTGTTTTATAACGTTTTCTGGTTTATGGGATATGGCAGTTCTTTCATAAAGCATACCTGAAATTTTCTTACGTAAATCCCTTACTGACCAATGCTCAATACGACACATCTCTGTATAGAATTGACGTTTTAGCGGATCTTCTATTGCAATTAATTCGATAAATTTTGACCATGAGAATAGTGGCGACAGTGTAACCACTATCTTTTTATCATCATAAATTTTGGCGAATTTAACCATTCTAAATAATGATCTTGTGTTAAATCCATTACCATAATGAAGAGTGAGCTGTTGGGACAAATGTTTAATGATTTTTTCACCGTATTCAGCTCGTTCATTTTTAAGAATAGCAAAATTAATTCTTTGACCAATTTGCCAGTATAGTTCTACAAGTGAAGAGTCTGCATAATATGCTACTTTTGTTCTCGCAGTATCTATTAATTGGCTAACATCGTTAAATAAAACATTTGTATTAATTTCTAAATTCATATTACTTCTCTTTATCTATATATTTCAGGTAATAACTCAGAATTATGCTGTACTATATCTGTCATCATTACCTCTAAAACGGTGTTGCTATATTTAGTTGTTTGCAAAACTCAGCTATCTTAGCATCTGTTGCTGCCATCTCAATATCTAATGCTTTTAGCTTTTTTGATACTTCATTTAGATCAATCTCTTCTTCTTCCTCGAAGGTATCTACATAACGCGGGATATTCAGATTATAGTCATTTTCTTTTACTTCATCAAGTGTTGCAATATAACTATATTTATCATGAGTAGTTCTCTCACGATAAGTTTTAATGATTTTATCTATATCACTATCGCGTAAATAATTTTGATTCTTTACTTTCTCAAAATCTTTGCTTGCATCAATGAATAATATATTCCCACTATCTTCACGGCATTTTTTAAATACTAAAATACAAGTAGGAATTGATGTACCGTAGAATATATTTGCAGGTAGCCCAATGACAGCATCCAAGTAATTTCGTTCTGCAATTAGGTATTGCCTGATATGACCTTCTGCTCCACCACGGAACAAGACCCCGTGAGGTAAAACAATTGCCATAATGCCATTGTCAGCAAGCTGATGTATCATATGTTGTACAAAAGCAAAATCAGCTTTGGAACTAGGTGCAAGTTTTCCGTATTGACTAAACCTATCATCACTTAGATAGATTTGACTAGCACTCCACTGAGCTGAGAATGGTGGGTTAGCTACGATCGCCTCAAATCTCTTATCAAGATGTTGCGGATGCTCCAATGTGTCTTCTTGTTTTATGTCAAACTGTTGATAATGTACTCCATGCAAAATCATATTCATACGAGCGAGGTTATATGTAGTTCGGTTTAACTCTTGACCACAGAAACTACCAACATCTTCAACTTCTCTTTTTACTCGAAGTAATAAAGAACCAGAACCACATGTTGGATCATAGACTGATTTTAAATGGGTTTTTCTGGTGGTGACTATTCTTGCAAGAACCGTTGATACTTGCTGTGGCGTGTAAAATTCACCAGCCTTTTTACCAGCACCACTGGCGAATTGAGCTATAAGGTACTCATATGCATCGCCTAATACATCGGCTTTGGTATCAGTTAAATTGAAATCTATTTTATCGAGATGAGATAATACTTTGGCTATTAGAGTATTTTTGGCTTTTTCAGTCCTACCTAATTTGGTTGAAGTTAGGTCTAGATCTTCAAAAAGATGATCAAAATCATCCTCACTAGCAGTACCCATAGTACTTAATTCGATGTTTTTAAGGATTCTGGCTAAATCAGCCAAGATAAAGTTACTTTGGGCTGTGTCATCATTTTCTTCGTCTGCGTCTTCTGCAGCCTCACTACCTTTTTTGGCAATATTACTAAAGAGTTCTGATGGTTTTAGAAAGTAACCCAATGATTCGATTGAGTTTTCTTTGATAGCTTCTAAGTACTCTTGACCGACTGCAGTGTTTTCATCAATGCTATTGTAAGTTATGCCATCTTCTTGCAGGATCTCATTTGCATGAATGTACATTTTTTCAGAAAGATATTTATAAAAAATGAATCCAAGGATGTAATCTCTAAACTCATCAGCATCCATTTTTCCGCGTAAGGTATTAGCAATATTCCATAATTGTTGCTCTAATTGTTTTTTTTGTTCATCCGACATTTAAGTCTTTCTTTTATAGAAATAATTAGATGTGATTTTAACATATTATTATTACTATCCGTCATTCCAAACAAAAACTTGTTGCTGTTTAGTCACGAATTTGGAATCCATGCTCTAATTTATGTTCGTTATTTTGGTTTTATATTTCAAGAGCAAGAGCATGGATCCCAGCCTCCGCTGGGACGACTTACAAGCTGTTGCTTCGATGACAAGCAGTGTGGCGAATTTTCTATGTCATTCCAAACAAAAACTTGTTGCTGTTTAGTCACGAATTTGGAATCCATGCTCTAATTTATGTTCGTTATTTTGGTTTTATGGTATGAGGGCATGGATCCCAGCCTGCGCTGGGACGACTTACAAGCTGTTGCTTCGATGACAAGCAGTGTGGCGAATTTTCTATGTCATTCCAAACAAAAACTTGTTGCTGTTTCGTCACGAGTTTGGAATCCATGCTCTAACTTATGTTCGTTATTTTGGTTTTATGGTATGAGGGCATGGATCCCAGCCTGCGCTGGGACGACTTACAAGCTGTTGCTTCGATGACAAGCAGTGTGGTGAATTTTCTATGTCATTCCAAACAAAACTTGTTGCTGTTTAGTCACGAGTTTGGAATCCATGCTCTAATTATTGTTAGTTATTCTGGTTTTATGGTATGAGGGCATGGATCCCAGCCTGCGCTGGGACGACTTACAAGCTGTTGCTTCGATGACAAGCAGT
>CANFGS010000010.1 GCA_947446595.1 Neisseriaceae bacterium
ATTTGATCATACCCTTTAGCTTCTCCGCCAAATTTCTTAGATAGGATTGTAGTAATCGCTGCTGTTAATGTTGTTTTACCATGATCCACGTGACCAATTGTGCCTACGTTTACATGGGGTTTATTACGTTCAAATTTGCTTTTAGCCATTTTTATTCCCTTTTAAATGAATTTGCAATTCCCAGATCTCTCTGGGATATATTTACTTTTTGTTACTAGTTACCGCTTCAGCTACATGTTTTGGAGCTTCAGAGTAGTGTTTAAATTCCATTGAGTAAGTCGCACGTCCTTGACTCATAGAACGTAAAATAGTTGAATAACCAAACATTTCCGCTAAAGGAACCTCAGCCTTAACTAATTTACCACCAGAATCATTATCATCCATACCTTGGATTATACCACGGCGAGATGACAAGTCACCCATTACGTCACCCATATACTCTTCAGGAGTTTCAACTTCAACTGACATCATAGGCTCTAATAATACAGGACTAGCTTTACGCATACCATCTTTGAAACCCATAGACCCAGCCAACTCAAACGCTAATTGCGAAGAATCGACATCATGGTATGAACCATCAAACAATGTTACTTTAACATCAACTACAGGATATCCAGCAATCACACCTGATTTCATTGCACCAGTAATACCGTAGTCAACCGATGGAATAAACTCACGTGGAACTGATCCGCCCTTAATAGCGTCTACAAACTCATATCCACCACCCTCAACCTGAGGTTCAACCTTAAGCCATACATGACCATATTGACCTTTACCACCAGATTGCTTAATGTGTTTACCTTCAACCTCAACTGGCTTACGGATTGTTTCACGATAAGCTACTTGAGGAGCACCTACGTTGGCTTCAACACCAAACTCACGGCGCATACGGTCAACAATAATTTCTAAGTGAAGCTCACCCATACCAGAAATAATAGTTTGACCAGTCTCTTCATCACCTTTAATTCTAAATGAAGGATCTTCTTTAGCCAAACGATTAAGCGCTATACCCATTTTTTCCTGATCGGCTTTTGTTTTTGGTTCAATAGCAATATGAATAACTGGCTCTGGGAAAATCATTCTTTCTAGAATAATTTCTTTGTTTAGATCACATAATGTGTCACCAGTTGTAACTTCTTTAAGACCAACCGCAGCAGCTATATCACCAGCGTAAACTTCTTCAATCTCTTCACGTTGATTAGCATGCATCTGTACGATACGTCCAATACGTTCTTTTTTACCTTTAATAGGATTATAAACGCTATCACCTGACTTAACCACACCTGAGTAAACACGGAAGAAAGTCAATTGTCCAACGTATGGGTCATTCATTAGTTTAAATGCTAAACCAGCAAATGGCTCACTGTCAAGAGCTTTTCTTTCACCTTGAGTACCATCTGATAACTCACCAGTTACAGGAGGGATTTCGCTTGGTGATGGTAGATAATCAACCACAGCATCAAGCATAGCCTGAACACCTTTATTTTTGAAAGCAGAACCACAAAACATAGGAATAATTTCACAAGCGATAGTTCTTTGACGAATACCAGCTTTGATTTCTTCTTCAGTTAATTCACCTGTTTCTAGGTATTTATTCATTAGTTCTTCAGTAGCTTCAGCAGCAGTTTCAACCATGATTTCACGGTGTTTAGTACACAAATCTACTAAATCAGCAGGAATATCAACATAGTCAAAAGTCATACCTTGAGTTTTATCATCCCAAGCAATAGCTTTCATTTTTACTAAATCAATCACACCTGTGAAGTGCTCTTCAGCACCAATTGCTATTTGCATCGCAACCGGGTTACCTTTAAGGCGAGTTTTAATTTGATCCACAACTTTTAAGAAATTCGCACCTTGACGGTCCATCTTGTTTACAAATGCAATTCTTGGCACTTTATACTTATTAGCTTGACGCCATACTGTTTCTGATTGAGGTTGTACACCACCAACAGCACAATAAACCATACATGCACCATCAAGTACACGCATAGAACGCTCTACTTCAATAGTGAAATCAACGTGACCTGGGGTATCAATAATGTTAATTCTATGAGGTTGGTATTGATTATTCATACCTTTCCAGAATGTAGTTGTAGCAGCAGAGGTAATTGTAATACCACGCTCTTGCTCTTGTTCCATCCAGTCCATTGTTGCAGCACCTTCATGTACTTCACCAATTTTGTGATTTACACCAGTGTAGAACAATACACGTTCTGTAGTTGTGGTTTTACCAGCATCGATATGTGCTGAAATTCCAATATTACGATATCTTTCAATCGGGGTTTTTCTCGCCATAATATGTATCTCCTAGTGATTAATAGCGGAAGTGAGCAAAGGCTTTATTTGCTTCTGCCATTTTATGTACTTCATCACGGCGTTTCATAGCTGCACCACGACCTTCAATAGCCTCAACAAGCTCATTACCTAACCGTAAACCCATAGATTTTTCGCCACGTTTTCTCGCAGCATCACGAATCCAGCGCATTGCAAGAGCAACTTGACGGCTTGGAGCAACTTCAATTGGGATCTGGTAGTTAGCACCACCAACACGGCGTGATTTTAATTCTACGATTGGTTTAACTGCTTCCATCGCTTGAGTAAATACAGTTATTCCATCTTTTTTTGTTTTTGTTTGTGCAACTTCTAGTGCATCATATACAATTTTTTCGGCAACTGATTTTTTACCACATTCCATAATTATATTAATGAATTTTGATAACTCAGTGCTTTTATATTTAGGATCTGGAAGAACGTGTCTCTTCTCAACTTCTCTACGTCTAGGCATAATACTATCCTTTAAAACCTATTATTTAGGGCGCTTAGCACCATATTTAGATCTTGATTGTTGACGGCTCTTAACACCAGCCAAATCAAGAGAACCGCGTACACAGTGGTAACGCACACCTGGTAGATCTTTTACACGACCACCACGAATTAAAACAACGCTATGCTCTTGTAAATTGTGACCTTCACCACCAATATAACTTGTTACTTCAAAACCGTTAGTCAACCTAACACGGCACACTTTACGTAATGCAGAATTTGGCTTCTTAGGTGTTGTAGTATAAACACGCGTGCACACTCCTCTTTTTTGAGGACAGTTAGCTAAAGCTGGTGATTTGCTCTTATAACGAACGCTTACACGCGGCTTTCTAACTAATTGATTAATAGTAGGCATTTTATTCCTTTATAACAAAAACCTTGCAAACTTTTAGCCCAAGATTATATCATAGTAATTTAAAATAAATCAACAATAAATCGACAAATAATCATATTATCAATAAATATTTACAACAATTGTACTATACTTGGTATAATTCTGACAAAGAATAAATATAGAATGCATCAAAACCATGGAAATAAATAATAAACTGCTCAAAATAACAAAAGATTTGGTTAGCTTTAAATCAATTAGCCCATTTCAAGATGGGAGCATTGACTACGTAGAAGAGTATTTAAAAAATCTTGGATTTGTTACATCACGCCATGATAAAAACGATACCGCAAACCTTATTGCAAAATTTGGTGACAAAGCCCCAATATTTGCTTTTGCAGGACATGTAGATGTAGTACCTGCTGGAGACCTATCTAAATGGACATATGACCCATTTGTACTAAGTAGTTATAATAATCGCCTATATGGGCGCGGCATTGGCGACATGAAAGGTGCAATTGCTGCCTTTATGTTTGCGGTAAATGAATTACTTAAACAAGTAAAATCTATTAATGGTTCAATAATGCTATTAATAACCTCCGATGAAGAGGCTGCTGCAACTGATGGTACAACTGTAATGGTAGAATATCTCAAACAAAATAAAATTACTCTTGATTATTGCTTAGTTGGTGAACCTACAAGTGTAGATAATTTAGGTGATGTAATTAAAGTCGGTCGACGAGGTTCATTAACTGGTCACTTGGAAGTTATTGGGCTTCAAGGGCATATAGCCTACCCCGATTTGTGTAAAAACCCTATCCATCTATTTGCTGACGCCCTAAAAGAATTAACAAGTGCCAAATGGGACGATGGGAATGAATTTTTTCCAGCCACCTCATTACAATTTGCTAATCTAAACTCTGGGTTAGGCGTTGATAATGTAATCCCAGGTAGCCTATTTGCTAGTTTTAATTTCCGCTATAACAACCTTCATAGTAGTGATAGTTTAATTAAAAAAGTAGAAGATATATTAAACAAACACAATCTCAAGTATAATATCAGGTGGAGAAACTCAGCAAAGCCATTTTATACTAAACCAGGACGTTTAAATAAAATAGTAGCTGATACGATTAGTGAAGAACTAAAAGTCACGCCACAACTTAAAACTGATGGCGGGACATCTGATGGTAGATTTCTTGTAGAAGTATCTACCGAACTTTTGGAATTTGGATTATCAAATAAATATATACACCAAATTAATGAAAATATTAACGAAGATGATTTATTTGCTCTTGCCAAAACATATACAATAATTTTAAATAAGATTTTTAATGACTAAAAAAATAATATCCGCACAAAGTCTAGGCATCAATAAACAACTTGTCAAACACGATGCAATTTATGTAATCGAGAAATTACATGCTAATAAATTTGATGGTTATATAGTTGGTGGTGGAGTTCGTGATTTATTACTAAACAAAACCCCTAAAGATTTCGACATTGTTACCAATGCAACACCAGAACAAGTAAAGAAAATATTCAAGAAAAACTCTCTAATTATCGGACGTAGATTTAAAATAGTACACGTAATTTTTGACAATATTAATCCAGAAAAAATGATCAATAATCGCCCAATTAATGAAAGGCATATTATTGAAATTTCAACATATCGTAGCTCCAAAGTAAATAAAAACAACCTAAACGAGCGTGGACGAATTATTGAAGATAACAACTATGGCACCCAAAAAGAAGATGGTATTAGACGTGATTTCACTATCAATGCCTTATACTATGATCCAATCAATGAAATTGTTATTGACTATAACAATGGCCTTAAAGATATCGAGAAAAAACTAATTCGCATTATTGGCGAACCTAAAGAGCGTTATACCGAAGACCCTGTTCGGATGCTTCGAGCTTTTCGCCTTGCTGTAAAACTTAATTTACAAATTGAAAAAAGTACATTTACACCATTTGCCAAAATGAAGCATTTACTAACCCATGAAAACAAAGGGCGTATGTATGAAGAAATGCTTAAAATACTTTTATCCGGCAGTGCAGTTGCTTGCATAAATAAATTACGCGAAGTAAATTTACCTCATGGCGTATTTACCTTATTTGACCATCTGTTTTTTAAAACAAAACCCGACACTTTTGCTATCAAATCTTTGGAAAAAACTGATGCTAGATTACAAGAAACTAGTGATGTTTCATTAGTATTTATCTTATCAGGTTTAATGTGGAATATGGTATATACCGCTTGGGAAAAATTAATTGCTAGTGGTACTAATCCTCATCAAGCATTGTTAGATGCCATTTATCAACATAGAGATTTTGCTAATAGTATTGGAATTACAAAATATACATTCTCAGCAATGCGGGATGTATGGTTACTCCAATTAGAATTTGAGACCCCAACTATTAAACATTTAGGACATATACTAACAGTTCCTCGCTTCAGACAAGCATGGCATTTATTCTCTCTAAGACATGATGCTGGACAGATTGATCCAGTAGTGTTTAAATGGTGGGATCGATTCATAAATGGCGATAATGATCTTAGAATCCTTTTACAAGAAGAGCTTCCCAAGGAAGAAGATATCACAAAAACACCCAAAAAACGTAAACGTAAAAAGAAAACCATAACCAAAAAGGAAATATAATGAGTCTTGCTAAACGTATGTCACTTATCAAAGAATCCCCTACTCTAGCTGTAATGAATAAAGCACGAAAAATGAAAAATGAAGGTCTAGATGTTATTGCACTTGCTGCTGGAGAGCCAGACTTTGATACACCACAACACGTAAAAGAAGTAGCAATAAAAGCTATTAATGATGGCAAAACCAAATACACTAATGTAGGTGGCACTCCTGAACTAAAACAAGCTGTTGTTGACAAATTTAAAAGAGAAAATAATCTTGATTATGCCACTAACGAAGTTATAGTATCTGCTGGTGGAAAACATAGTATTTATAATGCTCTTCAAGCTCTAATTAGCGAAGGCGACGAAGTAATAATACCCGCTCCGTATTGGGTGTCTTATCCTGATATGGTACTTTTATGTGGTGGGAATCCTATATGTGTAGCTTGCTCAATTGAAGATAATTATAAACTCACTCCAGAAAAACTAAAAAGTTCATTAACTTCAAAAACAAAAGCTATATTTATAAACAGCCCTAGCAATCCAACAGGGATGGTATATACTAAAGAAGAATTAAAAGCTATAGCTGATGTATTAAAAAATCACCCAGAAGTTTATATTATTACCGATGATATCTATGAACATATTTTATTTAATGATCAAACTTTTTCAAATATTGCAAACGTTGCTCCTGAATTAATTAACCGTACATTAATAATCAATGGAGTTTCTAAGGCATATGCGATGACAGGTTGGCGAATTGGATTTGCTGCGATTAAAGATGCAAAAATTGTTTCTGCCATGGAGACCGTCCAATCTCAATCTACTTCAAATCCATGCTCGATTGCTCAATATGCAGCGTATGGCGCCCTAACTGGTGGACTTGACTGCATAAAACCAATGCTCAAATCCTTTAGTGAACGCCATGATTACGTAGTTGAACGTCTAAATAAAATTAGAGGAGTTCGTTGTTTATACGCTCAAGGAGCATTTTATGCATTCTTTGAATGTAGTGCTGCTATTGAAAATCTATACAAAGAAAGCAAAATTGCCGCAAAAACTGATTTGGCTCTAGCTAACTACTTACTCGATAAT
Organism: Neisseriaceae bacterium; assembly: GCA_947446595.1. GTDB lineage: Bacteria > Pseudomonadota > Gammaproteobacteria > Burkholderiales > UBA11063 > Aquella. Next base: position 6,894 of record CANFGS010000010.1, read on the forward strand.
TTTCTAGTTGCTGGTGTTCCTGGAAGTGCATTTGGTTTGGATAACCACATTCGCTTATCTTTTGCTACTAGTTATAGAGAATTAGAAGTAGGATTAGACCGAATAGAAAAAGCACTTAATTAACATTAAAGAACCACTGATAGTTAAAACATAATTTTATTACATATCAGTGGGTTATATACACAGCACTTGACAAAACACTCCAAAAAATGTTAGAATGTATAGTTATAACAAATTTAATAAGGCCCTAATACATGATACATTTGTACTCAGATTCACGATGCCCATTCTCGCACAGAGCTCGTATAGTTCTAAATTTCAAAGATATGGATTTTAAAGTAGTTGACGTAAATATCAATATGCGTCAGGATTTAATGGTATTAACTCCATACAATGAAACACCAGTTCTAGTTGATGATATAGATAAAAACAATAAGAAAAAAGATTTGATTTTACTTGAAACTAATATTATTTGTGAATATATTGATGATCGTTTTCCACACCCACAATTAATGCCTATTGAACCAGCAGAAAAAGCCCGTTTAAGAATGCTTATGCATCGTTTTGACCGTGAATTATTTGTGCATTTACGCACATTAGACACAATGAATTTGAAAGATTCCAAAACGAAAAAAGAAGCAGAAAAACTTAAAAAACCTATAATTGCAGGATTAGATAGTATTGCTCAAGTATTTGTAGCCAATAAAAAAGCTGAATTCATTTTTGGGAATAGTTTCTCACTACTTGATGCAGCTATTCTACCGCTTCTATGGCGTCTATCTCATTATGACATTGAAATTAAACCAACTTGGTCTGGAATGATGAAGTATGCACAACAATTATTTGCAACCCCAGCATTTGCATCTTCGCTAACCCCAGCAGAACGAGTAATGCGCTAAATGATAAGCCAAAAACCTTATCTTATTCGGGCGATTTATGAATGGTGCGAAGATAATAACTTTACACCATATTTAGCTGCAAAAGTAGATGATAACACTCTAGTACCAAAGCAATACGTTCAAAATGATCAAATCATATTAAATATAAGCCATGATGCAACAAAAGACATTCTAATTGACAATGAATGGATTACTTTTAAAGCAACTTTTGGTGGAAGTATTAGGGACATTGCAGTACCAGTTAGTAACGTACTTGCAGCTTTTGCTAAAGAAAATGGATTAGGAATGCAATTCAAAGAAGATCCTGAACCGCCTCACACACCAGCAAAAACTGGTGGTTTAAAATTAGTAAAGTAGTTTTCCATGTTTGAGCTAAACTTAAACGGTCTTAACTGCCCTTTACCAGTTCTTAAAACTAAAAAGTTTTTAGCTAATCTTGAAGCTGGAAATCAAGTAAAAATTATTACAGATGACCCTGCTTCATTAAATGACCTCCAAGATTTTTGCAGTAAAACTGGTCATAAATTAATCGCACAAAACACAAAAGACAATATTATCTATACCATAATAGAACATCGTTAACATAATTTAGGAAACAATAATAATGACAGAGATACTTGACGAAAATCATATTATAGCTGAACGTAGACAAAAACTATCTGATATCAGAAAAAGCCGTGTTGCTTATTCTAACCATTTCAAACCAACGCACAAATCACATCTTATTCACTCACAATATGGCGAATTAAATGGTGAAGAGCTGGTACAAAAAGAAATAACGGTATCTATTGCTGGACGTATGATGTTAAAACGTATCATGGGCAAGGCATCATTTGCTACTATTAATGACGGCACTTCCAAAATCCAAGTTTATGTTAGCAAAGAAAAAATCGGAGAAGCAGTATATGATGAATTCAAACACTTTGATATTGGTGACATTATAGGTGCACATGGAACCTTATTTAGAACAAAAACCAATGAATTAAGTATATCAGTTACTAAAATTGAATTACTAAGTAAGAGCTTACGTCCATTACCAGAAAAATTTCATGGATTAACTGACCAAGAGCAGTGCTACCGCCAACGTCACTTAGATCTTATAATGAATGAAGAATCAAAAAATCTGTTTATCAAACGTTCACAAATTATTCACTCAATTCGTGACACTATGGTTCGTGAAAGCTATCTTGAAGTTGAAACACCTATGATGCATTCAATACCAGGAGGCGCTACAGCCAAACCCTTTATCACGCATCATAATGCGCTTGACATGCAGTTATTTCTTCGCATTGCACCTGAATTATACCTTAAGCGTTTAATAGTTGGTGGGATGGATCGCGTATTTGAAATCAATCGTAATTTCAGAAATGAGGGTCTATCTACGCGTCACAACCCAGAATTCACGATGATGGAATTTTATGAAAGCTATGCTGATTATAAACGCATGATGGAAATTACTGAACAAATAATCAGGAAAGCTGCTCTTGATTCAGTTGGGAAATTAGTAATTAGTTACCAAGGACGCGAAGTTGATTTGGCGAAAGATTTTGATCGTTTAACTATTGTTGAGTCTATTATCAAATATAACCCTGAATTTAGTACGACTCAATTAAATGATATAGATTTTTTACGTCAAACACTTACTAAACTTACTCGTAAAGCTCCTAGTGACAATGAAAGTCTTGGCGTACTTCAGTTATTACTATTTGAAGAAAATACTGAAGCCAAGCTATGGCAGCCAACTTATATTATTGACTACCCTATTGATAGCTCTCCTCTAGCTCGTCAATCAGACAGCAACCCTCTTATAACTGAACGTTTTGAGTTATTTGTAGTTGGGAGAGAACTTGCAAATGGATACTCAGAGTTGAACGATCCGGAGGATCAAGCAGAACGCTTTAAAAAACAAGTTGCTCAGATAGAGTCAGGAAATGACGAAGCCATGCACTATGACGCTGACTACATTCGTGCTTTAGAGTATGGGATGCCTCATACTGGTGGTTGTGGTATTGGAATTGATAGATTAGTTATGTTATTAACTGATGCAGCATCCATACGTGATGTAATATTCTTTCCACAAATGCGAGCTATTTAAAGAATTTCACAATGGATGATTTGTTTAGTGCTAGCTGGTCCTTAGATCCAGTTCAAACTGAAATTGACTCTTTAACTGATAAGCTAATTAAATATAATCATAGTTACCATACTAATGACATTTCCTTAATAGCTGATGAAGAATATGATAAATTATTTCGTAAACTTCAGGAATTAGAACAAGAACACCCAGAGTTTAAACGAAATGATAGCCCCACAAATAAAGTTGGTGGTACCGTATTAGATGAGTTTAATCAAAAAACACATCAAATTCCTATGCTGTCACTTAATAATATATTTAGTGATATGGATGAGACAAATAATGAAACTCGCCATAAGGAATTATTCCAATTCAATAAACGACTTTGTGAAGCTATTGGAGTTGATTCCCTTCAATACGTAGCATCCCCCAAATATGACGGTGTTGCTATAAGTATTACTTATACTAATGGCATTCTTACAGAAGCTCTCACTCGTGGTGATGGCTATACTGGAGAAGAGGTTACCAATAACATAAAGACCATTAAAAACATCCCGCTTACTCTTAAAGGTGGTAATTTACCTTCGCATATAGAAATTCGTGGTGAGATATTAATACAAACAGATGACTTTATTAAACTAAACCAAGATCAGGATATCAAGGGCTTAAAACAATATGCAAATCCTAGAAATACAGCAGCAGGCAGCATACGCCAACTTGATAGTAAAATAACAGCTAGTCGCCCCCTACACTTCTTTGCCTACTCTATTGCTTCATATAGTAATGAATTACAATTTATCCAATTTTCTGATCAATTAGAATATTTAAAACAAGTCGGATTTGATGTAAGTGAATATTGCAAGATTTGTAATGACGTTAATGAATTAGCCGGATTTTATGAAGATATTTTAGCAAGTCGGCAAAAACTACCTTTTGGGATTGATGGTGTTGTATATAAAGTAGACGAGATTTCATTGCAAGAAAAACTGGGGTTTGTTGCAAGAGCTCCAAGATTTGCGATAGCTCATAAATTCCCTGCTGAGGAAGCAGAATCTCAGATACAAGATATCCAGATACAGGTGGGCAGGACTGGAGCGTTGACTCCTGTAGCTAAAATTAAACCAGTTAATGTTGGTGGAGTAATTGTATCAAATGCTTCGCTTCATAACCAAGATGAAATCAGGCGTAAAGATGTACGTGTTGGTGACTATGTGTTGGTTCGCCGTGCTGGAGATGTTATTCCTGAGGTGGTTCGTGTAGTATTAGACAAACGCCCTAGGGATACCCATGCATTTATTATGCCAAATCAATGTCCAGTATGTGGCTCACATTTAGTACAACTAGAGGATGAAATAATAGTTCGCTGTAGTGGTGGCTTATATTGTAACGCACAGAAGAAATTCACACTAATTCATTTTGCTAGTAAATTAGCACTTAATATTGATGGTATGGGAGACAAAATAGTTGAACAACTAATTGATAATCAATTAATCAATACTCCTTCGGATATTTTCAAACTACGTTTGGAACAATTAATTACTCTAGATAGATTTGCTGAGAAAAGCGCTAATAATTTAATTAGTGCAATAAATTACAGTAAAAACACCACTTTAAAACGCCTAATTTATGCTCTTGGAATTAGACATGTTGGTGAAAGCACCGCAAACTCTCTTGCTAATACCTTTGGGGATCTGGATAATTTGATGAACGCAAAGGTTAGTGAGCTACTTCAAATCAATGATATTGGTGACATAGTTGCTACATCTATTGTAGAATTCTTCTCAGAAAATCATAATCGTGAGATTATTTCTGAATTGCTAGCTCTTGGTGTTAATTACTCAAAAAACATAAGTAAAAGTATTTTTAACGAAAAAATAAGTGGTAAAACTTTTGTGCTAACTGGTAGCTTAATAGGCTATACTCGTGATGAAGCTCGAGAGTTTGTAGAAAATTTTGCAGGCAAAGTATCATCATCAGTATCCAAAAAAACAGATTATGTAGTAGCTGGCAGTGAAGCAGGAAGTAAACTAGACAAAGCAACAGAACTTGGAGTTACCATACTTGATGAACAACAATTCAAACAATTATTCGAAAGCTAAAACGATGTCTAAATATACTTATATTTATCTTCATGGATTTGCTTCAGCTCCTTCGTCTTTTAAAGCGCGCTACTTTAAAAATAAGCTTGATGGTTCGAAGGTTATTATTCCCGATCTTAATCAAGATGATTTTTATAATTTAACCCTAAGTCGTCAGATTCAACAAGTTGGTGAGATAATCAAGGATATTGATGGGGAAATAATTGTATTTGGTTCTAGCATGGGTGGTTTGACTGCATTACTTTTAGCTGAAAAGTATCCTAGTATTAGCAAATTAGTACTTATGGCACCAGCATTTCGGATGTCAGAGCTCTGGGTCAACGGCGATAAAGCACGATTACAGGAATGGGAACAAAATGGCGAAGTATCGTTAATGCATTATGGGTATAAAGAAAACAAATTACTAAGCCATGGGTTTTATCAAGATTTATTCTTGCATGATGATAAGAACTTCAAGCGTCAACTCCCAGTGCTGAATTTCCATGGAATTAATGATGATGTAGTACCTATCGAGTTTAGTCGTGAGTATCAACTCACTCACCCACAAAGTACCCTAATAGAACTAGATGATAATCATGATTTGGGGGTAAGTCTTGATTTTATGTGGGATAAAGTAAGTAACTTTTGTGATTAACACCTTGCCGTAATTCCAGCATTATATTTAGTCATACCAGCGTAGGCTGGTATCCATGCACTTGCTCGTCATTCCATCGAAGGATGGAATCCATGCACTTGCTCGTCATTCCATCGAAGGATGGAATCCATGCCCTAAATTTGTTTATTTATCGTATTTTATTCTTTGTGCTGTGTGGCAGCACACCCCACTTCCTTTCTTGCTTGAACAAGAAAGGAAGCAAAGAATTCAAGCCCAGTCAAGATTTTATACGGCTTTTATTTATTAATTTAGCTAAAACCTTTAAAACTCGCTGCGCTCAAACAGTAAAGGTTTTTTAACGCTAAATTAATAAATAAAACCCTAAATCTTGAATGGGCGATATATCTTGCATTTGTCAAAGGTAATAAAATTATACTTAAAAGCTAAGTTCGTCCCAAAAAGCATATCGTTGCACCACCCCACGCACGTCATCCCAAACAATAACATGTTGCTGCTTCGACAAGAGTTTAGGATCCATGCCCTAAATACAAATTAAGTATTATAAAAACATTTAATCTATAGAACCTGATCAACGTTACTAACAATTTTATATTCTAGTCCAAGGGCATCAATAAAATGTATCTTACCGCAGCGAGTTTTATCTTTTTCTAAAGCTCGACCATTGCTATCAAAGTTTTCTCCCTTAGTCTCAGCAATAAAATAAACGTTATCTTTTCCTTCTTCATTAAGTAGTAGTGCCCAATCAGGATTGTATTTACCTAGTGGAGTATTCACCTTGAACCAACTTGGTAGTTTGGTAATTAATTTAACCAGATCTTGAGAGATCGCATTTTTTAGAAAATCAAACTCAATTTTTGAATCATAACGTAGTACATCAAATAGAAACTTACTAGCAAGTTGATCTGATGAAACCCCAAGGGCAGTTGCATCAGCAAGATTGCTATTATTTGATGAGTCACTATATCCATAATCCAAGTCCTGTTCGATTAAACTTTGAGAGTAATACCCCTCAGTATTAACAATACTATCTACCAAGTTTAGATCTGATATTTTTTGATATTTTATTCCATCTACTAATAGCTTTGTTTTAGTATCATTTATAATTTTTGCTATTTTTTCGATAAATACTGTAGCATTTAACTTAAACATATCTAGCTTCACAGTATCAATTTTTCTTAAAATAAGAATAACTGTTTTTCGAGTAAGTCCAGTTGCCAAAACCAATTTGGTAACTAAATCTAATTGTTCTGTATTATGTATAACTATGCTATCACTATGCATTAATTCTGTTGCAATCCCAGATGCATCAATTTTCATTTTAGCTCTTGCAACCTTGGCTGTCTGTATACTTATATCTAACGTCAAATTAATTTCTGTAACTGCCTTACTTACCAGCTCCTCAGTATTTAATTTAACTGAATAAATAGTTTTATGGCTAATTTTCTTCCATAGGTCTCTAAACTCAGTAGAGGCATAGACTCTTTGATTAAGTTTAATTTCAACTTTGTTCCTTTGGTTTTCAATGGGTAACTTTTTACATAACTTCGTGAGTACTGCTTCAACAATTGGACTATACGACTTCAAAGACTCCTGATGTAGCTCCAATAGTCCTGCTTTTAGAGCTTTCAATCCTTTTTGGGTTATTTTATTATCGCTATCTATATAATGACTCGTTTTCAATTCATCATGAATAGATGTTGAAATATTTCGTGCCATTTCAAGATCCATACCCCTATCAGTTTGTAATAGTTGATTCACAAACTTCAAAGGATAGATATTACCAAATTTAATATTTGCATCCTGTTCATACTCTCTTTCAAGATTTGTCGCGAATGAATGGTACGACTCACCAGCAATTACTGTTAAAGTATTAATTTTGTCATCTTTAACACGCAGCCCTTCTGAATTTACACATAGTCGTAAACCACGCCCAACCTGCTGACGCCTTTTAAATATATTGCTACTATCTTGTAATACACATACTTGAAATACGTTTGGATTGTCCCAACCTTCTTTTAGTGCTGAATGCGAAAAGATAAATCTCATAGGAGTTTTTTGATCAAGTAATTTTTCTTTTTCTTTCATTATTAGTTGATATGCCGCCAATGCATCCTGAGTATCTTCTTTACTATCTTTATAGACACCTTTTTTATCTTGGGCAAAATATCCATCATGAATTTTATTTAATTCATCTTCATTAGTTAAATCTATACCAAAGGAATTACGGCATAACTCGATATATTTTCTACCATCTGATGTATCAAGTACAAATTTTAGTTGTTCTATAAAGAGTTTAGCAAGCCATCCATCAGTCTTAGAGTCTTTTGCATATTGACGATAATCTGCTACTTTATTTATAAAAAACAAGCTTAATACTTTAATATTCTGCTTTGCTAAACGTAGTTCACGCTTAATATGGTTTTCTATTGTCAATCTTAGCATTATACTAGTTTTTTGTTCGATATTTTCTTCATCACCAATCGAGTCGCCAATAGCAATTTCATAATCTAAATTGGCTAATTTTAACCCATAATCACGGCTAAAATCTTCCACTATATAGCTGGTATAGGCATCATTATTTGTCTTAAGCTGTAGATCTGTTCCTTTAGGAATTTTTTTAAATATTTTTCTAGTTTTTTTGCCTTTAAGATCTTGAATATCTAATTCTAAAGTCAGTTCCAGCTTTGGTGTAATTTCAATTACTTTGATATACGGCTTACTACCATTAGACGCAAATGGTGCATCTTCAATACTCGCCACTTCAATTTGCTTAACCAATTTTCTATCATAAGCATCTAGAGCATCAAGCTTGTACACTTGGTTATATATTTCTCGGTGAGTAGCTGAATACCGAAGTATAAATAATGGTGATAACTCTTTGATTGCATTTTTAGCATTAATAGTATTATCCACGGATTGTGGTTCATCGATAATTACTACCGGTCTTACTGCCGTGATTAACTCAATTGGTGTGTATTCGCCATTTTTATCTTTGCAATGATAAATAATATTCTTAGCTTTATTAAATGCTGCAATAGTCATTACCATAATTTGAATAGCATTAGTAGTCGCAAAATCTCTTACCTGTCCAGATTTGCTACTGTCGTATTGATAATAATTATAACTCACATTATTAAATTCTGACTTAAAGTGTTCCTCAGTAATCTCAAGTGATTTGAGTGTTCCGGTACGAATGGCATCACTTGGTACTACTATAATAAATTTGGTTAGCCCATAGAGTTTGTTGAGTTCAAATATACTTCGAAGATAAACATACGTCTTCCCCGTACCAGTTTCCATTTCCAAGCCAAAGTTGGCAATATCCGAGTAATCACCATAATAAATCTCACTCGAGATGTTTTCTAAATTATTAGATAGTTGCACACTTTGTAGATTTTCTAATAATTTATCATTATCAATCTGTAAGCCATTAGCTACAACATCAAAGCTTAAAATTTCATTTTGATTTGCTAATTGAGTACTTCTATCCAATATAGTCATGCCATTAAATAGTGATACGGTACTATTTACAGCCTGTAGTTGAAAGTCTTGGTTTTCAAATTTTAGTTTCATATATTTCACCAGTAATATCATGATTTTATTTATATTTTAACTTCTATTGCAACATTCCAAAATGTAAAAAATTTGCAACTTATTTCAATTATGTACTATAATAACGTTAATTGGGATTGCGAAGTCGCGATCGGTAATAAGTCTCTGAGCGTTCTCGGGGGCTTTTTATTTTCTAACATCCCATTATCAATCCGTGCTTTATATACTTACCGCTACTGTCAATTAGAAACTTTTTAGATACAATTTCAAATCCTCTATTATCCTGATTCGGTCGCATAATTTTTAACCCGATAGGTCGTGCAATTAAATCTGCAATTTGTAACCCGGCACAATTAGACTGCTTACTTGCCATACGAAGTTTTAAACCATACTCCACATATTCACATATCCGACGAAAAGCCAACTCTAAATCAGCATCTTCATTTTTACCACGTTTTTCTACAATAATATAATTTAGTTGATCAGTAGTAACCGATTTTTCTTTTAAAAAATATATAAACTGTTCAATACATGACTTCATAGCCAATTCATAAGGATTATCAGGAGTCAAATATTTCTCTTTAAGCTTTATTTTGTCAATGACACAACTAATTAAAGCAAATTTAGCATTATTAATAATTTGCCAATAATCATCCATGAATTTAGCTTGTGATTCTTTATTAAAGATATTAAAATCAGCATGCTTTCTACGAATGTCGCTCTCATGAAAAATAACCTTATCATGTCCAAAATACTTAAATTTTAACTCAGTTATTTGTTGAATAACTTGCAAATAGTCAGACTTTTTAAACACACAAAAAACTAATACAAAAACAGGATATTCTTTATTTATATTACCTAGTGAATGATCACCACTCTCGTCAACATAAACTATGTAATCACTAAATTGTTGATTATTCATATAATCCCCTAAACTATTCTAATTTGTAATGGATTGTCTTTATTTTGTAACTGTTCAAGCGTTGCTAATGTGTTAAGTTTCACTTCATCACTGTTAAAACAATCATCTTTGACAATTACTAGAGTTAGTGCATATTTAAGTATCTGGGTTGCAAAATTTGGTTTCACATTATCATCTAAAACAGCCAATACAAATGGTTTACCATCAGTATTTATTAAAGCGTAGCATTTAGTTCCACCGATATCAAGAATTGTTTGGCAATAATCTAAACTATATCCTTGCTTCAATACTAACTCATAGAATAAATCAAGAGCAGATCTCCCAGCAACTAGCAAATCATCAGCAAACATATCTTTACTATCAAAAGGTCTGACATTTGATGTATCAAGTTTAAAAACCTTAAATCCAATATCTGGTGCAATCGTTTGGCTTTCATTCACCAGTAAGTCATTAGCTTTATGTTTAGTTTGCCATTCACTAAGTATTTTGTCCCCTGCTCTTCGAATACGCTCCTTACCAATTTCACAAATATTTTTATACCCAGCTTTTTTAGCCTCACTATCATCAGGAGTTGCCTCAGGTAATTGGACACATATATATTTACGGTTACCTCCATCTTCAGCATTTAGCTGCATGACTGCATGAGCAGTAGTAGCTGAACCTGAGAAAAAATCCAATATGATTTCATCCGCGGTACTACTTATTTGTAAAAGATGATTAATGAGTTTAATAGGTTTAGGATAAGAAAAGCTATTCGCTCCAATTAAATCTTCGCAGTCTTTACGCCCAGCTGTAGTACTACTCTTTTCTATAATTGATGTTGAATAAACTTTTCTTCTATAGTCGCTTGGTATTATTAATCTAGGTTGATTATTACCCTCTTTACCCCAATAGATTAGATTCTCTTCTAAAAACTCAAGCACCAAGCTTTGCTTGAACTTCCAATGTTTATACCATTTTTTCCCTGATGGTGATATCAATTCATACCAGTTTTCATGACCTTCTTTAACCTTATCTTCGTTCACTGCCAGATTGGCGGTTTCGAGTATTCCATACTTTGCTTCCAATGGCTCAGATATCTTATCAAATCTAGTGGTTTCTTTATTTTTATAGCAAATAATAATATACTCGTGAATATTTCTGTACCGTAAAGTTTGTTTCAAAGTCCCCGACTTTCCCTCTGACTCTTTATTCCAAACTATACAATCTACATTTTCAGCACTAAATATCTCATCACAAATTTTCCTAAGATTATGCACTTCATTATCATCAATACTAATAAAAATCACACCATCATCACGTAGCAAATTTCGAGCCAATTTAAGGCGTGGGTACATCATATTCAACCAATTAGTATGGTACTTACCTGCACTATCATTATTTGTGTCTATATTATTACCTTCTGGATCAATTTGTCCAGTTTTTTGTAGATAATTCTTTAAATTATCCTCATATTTATCTTTATACACAAAGTCCTTACCGGTATTATATGGTGGATCAATATATATCATCTTAATCTGCCCATAATAGCTTTTTTGTAGTAGCTTTAATACCTCAAGATTATCACCCTCGATATATACATTATTTGTATTATCCCAATCTTTGCTATCCTCTACAGAGGGGCGAAGCGTTGCCATACTTGGTTTATTGGCTTCTGCTTGAGCTTGCTTCTTACCACTCCAGTTGAAACTATAGCGAGTTGCATCATCCGCACCAACATCAACACCTCCACCAATTGCAATCTTAAGTTTTTCAATATCAATACTACAATTACCATCAACTCCCTCAGTAAATACTTCAGGCAATATTTGTTTCAATTTACTAATTGTATCTTGTGCAATATCCATACTTTGCACATCTTTCGGCTTTAATTTATATTCTTCAGTCATTTTACACTTTCATTTTTTATTTTAAACTCTGATTTTTTATAATCTACAACTTTATCTAACTCAATACAAGTAATTTTATTATCTGGTTCTATAGCCCATTTTTTTAATGTTTCAGAATATTCTCTCTGTTGTTTATTTTTATCACTACTATCATAATTATTCCACCCAAAAATTATTCTACTTGGTTTGATAAAATCAAAGATTGAATTATTTATATTTTTTATATCTTGCCTTTGCTCCTGAAATCTTTTAGAGCCAATTTTAGTGTTTTTTAAATATTCTTCATCAGGTAGTATCTTTTTAATATGCTCCTGAGTCCTCACAGACATAAACCTCCACTCTTTTTCAAACTGCCATTCTTTACTTTTCATTGACTGAAATGTTAAAATAGCATCAGAGGACATTTTAGGATTTTTCTTAACCAATGCTAAATATAGAATAGTCCAAAAACAGTTAAGTCCATTAATTTGTTTGGGATTATCTGAATATATAACATCATAAAACTTACAACTATCAATAAACTCCTGATTATTTTTCGCAAATGATATAAGATCATCAATTGTATACTGTAGAGCTATACCTGAACCATTATTAGCATATAATCCCCACATATGGTTTGATTCTAATGCTATAGGATCTAAGGTAGAAAAACAAGCTATATTTGTTGAATGCGTTTTTTCAATGTGTAGATCAATCTCAGCACACATACTATCCGAAGTCCAATTTGTGCCAACACGAACATAACCAAACTCATGTCTGTCTGCACTACATTTGATATCAATAGCTAAATTTCTTTTATCTTCTTCACTAATTCTAAATTGACTATCAAAACTGTCATTAAAATTAGCGGGGAATGAAGCAAATAGTTTTTGATTTTTTATAGTTTTCAATTTACATACTGAATCCAATGTCATCCATTTTGTTAGGTACTCTACCCCATCATTTTTTAAATCTAATAAAGTACGCATTTTTGGTAAAGAATAAATTTCATCGACACGTTTTGTCATACTACTACACTATCCTAAAATTCACGAAGAACAAATTATTGTATGTTATTTTGGGTTCAAGCTGTTGCTGATATTGTTTTGCTAATTCTTCTAGCTCATTATCTAGTTCTAATTCTCTACTTTGTCTCACTTCATGAAGGGTACGCTTTTTATTTTTAAGCTGGTTTATTTGCCCTGTTAATTGAACTTTATCACTTACCCTAGCTGCATGTTTGATCTGCTTATTGATTTCTTTGATATTTTCATCCAATTCATTTAATTGAGCCTCAAAATCTTCTAGAACATCAGTCCGAAAATATTCAATCTTACCATACTCATCATCAAAATTTTGGGCTTTAAATGACTCGTATTTATCAAGTGCTAGTTGACGATTTTTTTCCTGTAATTGACCAAGATTTTCTTGATTTATATTATGATGCGTAACTACAGCATTTAACTTAAATAACCGCTCACACTCTGTTTGCTCCATTACTTGCCCGTTATCCAGCACTCCACTAAAAACTAAATAATCTTCAGTATAACCATTAGTATCAATAGTCAGGTGCTCGAGTGCCAAAGTACCTGTTTGGTTTTTATATGGTTCAAGGGCATTTACTTGCAAAGCATAATTACTTAGATCAAATTCTAACATTGCTGGGGGTGTTGATTCTGTTTTACTCGAATTAATTACCAATTCACCCAAAGGATGGTTTAGACGATAGAGTTGGTTATTGGTGTAGCCTTGCTGTTCTTCCCAGTTATCTTTTTTAATCATATAATATGTATTAGGTCGGATACCATGAATTTGTTGTCCAAGCTCAATAAATTTGTCTTCTTCATTGAATTGTACTTTATCAACTAACTTGGGTAATTGGTACTTTGTTAAATCCCAAAATTTCTGACTAATTTGATCTAAGCGCTGATTACTTTGCTCTTGAGATTCCTGTAGAAGCTTATGCACATCTTCGTCAAAATAAGTCTGTAATATCTCTTTTGCTTTTGCTAGACGATTATTATTCTCTTCTTTGTATATCTCACCCAACAAATCAAACTCTTGATTGATTTTTGTCTCATCACGGCAATTTTGATAAATGGTCTCAATAGCTTGTTCAAATCCAGTGTTCAGATTGGTTACTTGACCAAGTATTTCATTTGAAGCACCAAATACACCATCAAATAAGCCAAACTTCTTATCTAATATCTCATAAATTCGTTTGTCAATGAGATTACTTGTATCAACAAAATTTATCACTACCACATCATATTTTTGCCCATATCTATGCACACGACCAATACGCTGCTCTATCCTTTGTGGGTTCCATGGCAAATCATAATTAATCAATAAAGAACAAAACTGTAAATTTACCCCCTCAGATGCTGAGTCAGTGGCAATCAGAATTTTTGCTGATTTCTCAAAATATTCTGTTATTGCTAATTTCATATCCGCGGACTTAACACCCGACATTTTCTTACGATTAGCTTTTACATTCAACCATTCTTGATATATTTGTTTGGATTTCTCATCATTATTACTAGCGTTAAATAGCACTACTTTATCCGCATAGCCATTATTTTCTAGATATTGCTTTAGATATTTTTGCGTAGCTATTGACTCAGTAAATATTACACATTTCTCTTTAGCTCCAAGCTCTTTCATGCGTTCAAATCCAAAGTTGAGGGCTTTATATAAGTTAGGCAGTTTTGAGTCTTTATTATTATCAATTAGAATCTGTAAATTTAATATAATTTGATTTAGTTTCTCTAGAACTTCACTTTTAGTAAGCTTATGAATTTTCTCTTCTACTATGTTATCAAGATCATTAGCATATTCATCCTCCAGCTCTTCCAAGCTGTCCTCGATAATCTCCTCGTCAATACCTTCAAGATCATTTATTGCTTTTTCATCAGCCAAACTAGCTTCAATTTTCGTTCTAATTTTAAGTAAAGTATCATAAATTGCAATAGATGAAGAAGATTTTATTTTTAGTAATGCAACACGTATTAAGTGAAGTACTCGTTCATCATAAACACTACCTAAATGCTCAAAAATAAATGTGTTGAGGTCATTAAATATTTGTAGCTCAAAACTAGTTGATTGATAGTTAAATGTTTGAGAATGACGCTCAGTATAACGAATAAAACTTAAAACATCCTTCCTAAGTGTTCGGTTACATATGATTTTCAATCGTTCCCGTAATTGTTCAATTTGCATATCGGACAAATTACCACTTAGTGCTCTTTCACTAGGGAAAAACTTATTATCAATTATATTTACTAGACCGTATAGCTCTTTGAGGTTATTTTGTAGTGGTGTAGCAGTTAGCAAGATCTTCTTAACTGATGGAAATGCTTCTTCTATAGCTATATAGATTTTAGCTTTAGTATTTTTTAGTTTATGTGCTTCATCAAATACAGCTAAGTCAAAACGTATAGATTGAAACTTTGCTTTTGTCTCTAATTTATTAACAAAATTGTACGAGCATATTAGTATTTTTGGCTCTACTAGATTAAATAAATCAATACCATTTTTTAGATTTTCTTTGATAGGCTTACTGTCCAGAATAACCGAGTCTAGGGCAAATTTATCTTTTAACTCTTCCTGCCATTGCTTTCTAAGTACGGCAGGGCAAACGATAATAAGTTTACGTTTACGCTCCGCCCACATTTGAGCTAAAATCAACCCTGCTTCAATTGTTTTACCAAGCCCAACTTCATCAGCCAAAATTGCACCTTTGGCAATAGGCGAACGAATTGCATACTGTGCAGCTAGTACCTGATGCGGGTTCATTTGGACTTTGGCATTAAATATAGTTGCTGATATATCACTAAGAGTTTTACGAAGAATATCGTATGCAAAAAATTTAGCATGGTACGGAGTTAATTTCATAAGTTTAGCTTAACTTAAATATTTCACTATACGAATCAAGGTTATCATCAAGCCAATTATTATCGTTAACCCCCAGTTTTTCGTAGCATAACTTAGAGTTTTTACACATTTGATTAAAATCAAAATACTTGGCAAGTTTTCCATTTGCCATATCTGACTTTGAGTACGGGATTTCTATTTGTTTACTAAGTGGTTCGACTAATTTGTTACAACTAATAAATTTTTTAGTCGTAGTGGATGCACTAAACCATAGAGCTACTTCAAAACATGGGCTTGAGAAAACTCGTATTAAAGAACCATTTGAATCTTTGATAATTTTATTCACTGATTGAAGCTGTTCTTTTGTATTTGAGTGTGAATCATGATCAAAAACACAATATGCTGCTTTCCATTCTCTACCGTGAGAATCCATCCTTTTAACAGCAGCATTAACGAGCTGCTCTGCATTTGAATACTTCTCAATTCTTACAGAATATTTCTTTTTATCTAAGCAAAAACCCAGGTATTTTCTTTCAGTTTGTCCTTCACAGAAAACCAAATAAACTTGAGTTTGTTTCTTTGGCTCTCCTTTATGCCTTTTAACCATTTGATTTATCCTTACCAAAGAATAAACCTCTTAAATATGGAATGGCTCCAAAATTTCCTGTCAGATATTTTGCAACCCAATTATCGTTATCTTCTAGATCATCAAAATCAGCTAGAGAATAAAGTTCCGTTGCATGTTTTTCCTCATTCTTCGTGGCAAAGTAAACCTGATCTGGTTCAAAAATACTATTATTAAGTAAAATAGGATTATGTGTAGTAAAAATTATCTGTGCTTTACTATTAGAATTTTGGACAGCTCGTATAATTTCTTCGACTAGCAATGGGTGAAAATGTGTTTCAACTTCATCAATAACAAGAAGACCATTAGTCTGAATAATATGATCTACCAAAGCCAAATAAGTATAAAATTTAATTGTACCATCTGATTCATCTGTTAAAAAATTTAATTCATACTCATTGCCATTGATATTATATTTAGATAATAATTGTCTCACGCCATGGAATACATCTCCAGGCCTTGGATTCTCACTATTAAAAACAACTTTCAAGCCCTCAAGATTAACCCCAATACTATTCAATGGTTTTATAACCATCTCATCTTGATTTTTGTCTTTAAAATAGTTGGCAGCATAAGACAAATCTTGTTCAGCAAAAAGTGGTTTCCCTATTACACCATATGGGTTTAGCCTTATAACTATCTGAATTATCCCATGTAAAATAGGTTCGAGCTTTTTACAATTATTTTCTACCAATTGACGTAGAAAAAGTCTTCTTTCTGAAGTGGATAACTGTATTTGTTTTAATAAGCCATCTGCTACCTTAAGCTGTTCACTACTCAAAATCAACTCAGGTTTGGAAATTAAATATTCATAACTACCATCAACAAAATGCCGAATAAAAATTGGAGTATCATCTTCATACAACAACTTTTCAGTATGAATTTTTTTGTCATCATAGCTAAGTGTGTATGTATAAATTTTATCATCAATAGAGAAATCAATACTAATTGAAGTAGGGTTATGGTTCTTAAAAAATGGAGTATAAACAGGAGCTCTATGTTGTTCTGTTGGTTGATTGAGGTCAAATCTTAGTATATCAATTAAAGTAATAAGTGCTTTAATAAGATTGGATTTACCACTAGCATTCGCGCCATAAATTACAGCTGCTTTTCTAACCATTACATCGCCAACATTTACAGCATTTATTTCGCTATCATCACTTGCTATTAACGATAAAGTTTGTGGCTCGTTATAAGAACGAAAATTCTCTACAGTAATATTTAATAACATTGTATTTCTCTTTGTAATTTTATTTATAGTAATATATTATATATTATTTTATATATCCGCTTAAAGAAACTATTTTAGGGCATGGATCCCAAACTCTTTGTGAAGCATCATAAAGTTTATGTTTGGGATGACTTACGAAGGAATGCAGCATCCAATTTGTGTTTGGAATGACGTAGACTTCGTTTAAGCAGCAATTAGTTTGTGTTTGGGAAGACCATTAACCGTCATCCTCGACTTACGAATTCTGCTGACTAAATGCGAATCGAGGATCCATGCACTCGCACTAATTACTATCTATCACGCTATACTATTTGTATACTCACGTACCGCTTTGTCTATGGCGATGATTTCATCAATCGTTGAATAATCTCTGGTTCCGAAATATTCCATTGCGGATTTGATTAGCTTATAGATATCATAAAATGAGATTTTATGTTCAAGAAATAAACTAACAGCTACTTCGTTAGCTGCGTTTAGTACAGCAGGGCTTGATCTACCGGTTTTTAGGGCTTCAAAGGCGAGAGTAAGGCACGGAAAACGCTCATAGTCAGGTTTTTCAAATGTTAGAGATGATAAGGTACTAAAATCAAGTTTGCTACTACCTGAGACTATTCTATCAGGATAAGATAGTGCATAGGCAATAGGCGTCTTCATATCAGGAGTGCCAAGTTGCGCAATTATAGAGCCATCAATGTACTCAACCATAGAGTGAATGATGCTTTGAGGGTGGACTACTACATCAATCTTATCTAAATCGGTACCAAATAACCAATACGCTTCGATAACTTCTAGCCCCTTATTCATAAGAGTGCTACTATCTACCGAAATCTTTTTACCCATACTCCAATTGGGATGCTTAACTGCCATTTCAGGAGTTACACTCACCAACTGTTCTTTTAAGTATTCACGAAAGGGGCCACCTGAAGCTGTTAAGATAATTTTATTAATACCGTTTTTATTGGTAGCAAAATCAGTTGGTAATGATTGAAATATCGCACTATGTTCACTGTCTACAGGTATCAAACTAGCTTTTGGATTAGCTTTTAAGGCATCGTTAATTAACCGCCCCGCAGCAACTAAGGACTCTTTATTGGCTAATAATACCCTTTTACCAGCTAAAATAGCACTATAAGTAGGCATCAGACCATGACTACCAACAATAGCTGACATTACTATATCAACTTCAGGTAGTTGTACTACATATGACAAATCTTCTTTATTAGTTAAAAGAATAGTTGTTAGTTGATGATTTTTTAATTGGGCTTCAAGATGCAGCGCCTTTGATTTATCTAATAGCACTGCGTATTTAGGTTTAAACTCTATACACTGGGATAATAGTTTATCGGCATCAGTGTTAGCAGTAAGTGCAATAATTTGATATTTATCAAGATTATGACGAATAACCTCTAGGGTACTAGTACCAATGCTGCCAGTGCTACCTAAAATTGCCACTTGAGGCATTTTAGATCATACCCCAGATCATAGCAAACGATATAGCTAAAACTGCTATCAAGCTATCAATACGATCAAATATCCCGCCATGCCCTGGTAAGATATTACCACTATCTTTAACCCCAGCTACGCGCTTAATCCATGATTGGAATAAATCACCAAGAATACCAGCAGTTGTTAGAATCAGACCAAATTTAAATACCGCTAGATAATTATACAAAAATACAGTCTCACAAGTATTTTTAATAATTAGTAGATATATTAATACAAATATCAAACCACCAACCGCACCTTCGATAGTTTTACCTGGGCTAATTTGTGGTGCTAATTTATGACGACCAAATTTACGCCCAATAAAATACGCCCCAGTATCAGAAACCCATGCAATTGCCATTATGCAAACCAAGCGCCATGGTCCTAATAAGTCATATAATTTAACCGCAGCATAAAAAGCTGGAATAAAAACAATCACCGCAAAAAATGCAATAACAAATAATGAAAACCGTTTGGGATGAGTAACTAAAACAAATGGTACAATAAAACACCATGTTAATAATGACATACTCATTATTACTTGCCCCATATCATAGCGGGAGATATATAATAATAAAGCTAAAACTGTTAATACCGCCATCAGTCCAATTTGATTTATCCAATCAAATTTATACATTCTAGTTAACTCGTAAATACCAACCAAACACAGTAACCAAATAGCAGCAGTAAAACCGACTTCTGGCAGCTCAAATAAACATATTAATGACAAAATAAATAAGGCTAATCCTGTAACGATCCGTTCTTTTAACATATCACAGCACCCCTTGTATTTGTTCTGATATCATACCAAATCTACGCTCTCGTGAATTAAACCATTGAATTGCAATATCTAGTGCCTTTTTATTAAAATCAGGCCACAATTTCTCAGTAAAGTAACATTCACTATAAGAAATCTGCCATAGTAGAAAGTTACTAATTCTAGACTCACCTGATGTTCGTATAAATAAATCAGGGTTAGGGTCTGGGTATAATAATAAATATTTGCTAAAATCATCTTCCGTAATTGGAGCGTTTGGATTGGTAGCTATAACCTTATTGACAGCTTGAACTATATCATAAGTACCACTATAATCAATTGCTATATTTAGATTGATTGCAGTATTATTTGAAGTTAATTGCTCTATAGAATCCATTTGCTCTTGTATAAGTGTAGATAATCTAGCACGATCGCCAATAAAACGTATCTTGACGTTTTTATCATGAAGCTTATAAAACTCCTTGCTAATTTGTTCAGATAGTAAATTCATTAGAAAAGAAACTTCTTCTTGAGGCCGCTTCCAATTATCTCGCCCAAAAGCAAATAAAGTCAAATATCTAACACCTAATACTGAACAATATTCGACAATTTCTTTTACACGACTGACACCTTTTACATGTCCAGATACCCGTGGTAAAAAGCGTTTTTTGGCCCAACGCCCATTACCATCCATAATTATTGCAATATGTTTGGGAACACTCAAACTCTATACTCCCGTATACAACAAAATGTACTAAACAGTTAATAGCTCTTTTTCTTTATCAAGAGTTGCTTTATCAATTTCAGCTATAAATTTATCAGTAACCTTCTGAACATCATCCTGACCACGCTTTTCTTCGTCTTCAGTAATCAGTTTATCTTTAAGATTTGATTTTAACTCGTTATTAGCATCGCGTCTGATATTTCGTATCGCAACTTTAGCATCTTCACCATCAGATTTAACAACTTTGATTAGTTCCTTACGGCGTTCTTCCGTCAAAGCAGGCATTGGCACTCGAATAACACTACCATTAATCGCTGGATTTAACCCTAAGTCTGAATCACGAATTGCTTTTTCTACAGCACCAGCTTGTTTTGCTTCCCATGGCTGTACTGTAATAGTTCTAGCATCAGCTGCTGTAATAGTTGCAATTTGATTAAGCGGCATTAAAGAGCCATAATAATCAACCTGTACATGATCCAAAATCCCGGCATGAGCACGACCTGTTCTAATTTTAGATAGACTAACTTTATAGCTATCAAATGATTTTTGCATTCTAAGTTCTGAATTTTTTTGTATTGTCATATGTGTAAACCCCAAAAAGAGATTATTATAATATAGTTAAGTATTACTTTGCATTGCTAAAAACATTCTTACATTCGCTTATACTGTTTTTCCATCTGTGCTTTTTCTTTATTTAGCTCTTTTTCTTTTTCAACCGCACGCTTATCATACATTTTTTTGCCTTTAGCAAGTGCGATTTCTGCTTTAACTTTACCTTTGCTATAATGTAAATTTAGGGCAACCAAACTATAGCCTTTTTGTTCCACTTTACCAATTAATTTATCAATCTCTTTTTTCTTTAAGAGTAGTTTTTTAATTCTTTCAGCATCTGGATTCACATGAGTACTAGCTGATCTTAATGCAGAAATATGACACCCAAGTAGCCACATCTCCCCATCTTTTATTTTTACATAACTATCTTTTAGCTGTACTTTATTTTCACGAATAGCCTTTACTTCCCAACCTTCTAAAACCATTCCAGCTTCATAGCGTTCTTCAATATAATAATCAAAAAGAGCCTTTTTATTACTTGCGATTTGCATTATTTTCTCACATACTTTTTATAAATTAATTAAATATAACCATATTTTAGCATAGATATCCCCTATCATAGGTACACAAAGTGGTAAAATATCGTGCAATACTTAAGCTTAAGGCAAAAATGATGAATGATACTGCTACAAATACAAAAATAACTTTTCAAGAAATCATCCAAAAACTCCAACAATTCTGGGCTTCTTCGGGTTGTGTAATCCTACAGCCTTTTGATAAACCAATGGGTGCTGGAACATCTCATACTGCTACTTTTTTAAGAAGTATTGGCCCTGAGCCTTGGTTCGCTGCTTATGTCCAACCATCAAGAAGACCCAAAGATAGTCGCTATGGTGATAGCCCAAACCGCTTACAACACTACTATCAATTTCAAGTAGCTCTAAAACCTTCTCCTGACAATATCCAAGAACTATATCTTGATTCACTTTGTAATCTTGGAGTGGATTTAAAAGTTCATGACATTCGTTTTGTCGAAGATAACTGGGAAAACCCTTCTCTTGGCGCTTGGGGGCTTGGTTGGGAAGTTTGGCTTGACGGTATGGAAGTTACCCAATTTACATACTTCCAACAAGTTGGTGGACTAGATTGTAAACCTGTTCTTGGTGAAATCACTTATGGCTTAGAGCGTTTAGCAATGTATTTACAAAATGTTGACAATGTATATGATCTAGTATGGACTCGTACCCTTGATGGGAATACTATTACATATGGCGATGTATTTAAACAAAATGAAATTGAACAATCAAAGTACAATTTCGAACATTCTGATACTGCTTGGCTATTTAATCAGTTTAATCAATTTGAAGAACAAGCAAAACGTATTTTAGATGCTAATCTAGTTTTACCGGGATATGAATTAATCCTAGATGCTGCACACACGTTTAACCTACTTGATGCTCATGGCGCAATATCTGTAACTGAGAGAGCTGCTTATATTGGACGAATCAGAAATATGGCTAGATTTGTTGCTGAAAAATACTACGAATCGCGCGAAACACTTGGATTTCCATTGTTAAAGAGATAACTAAATGAAGTGCTTTTATTGTAATTTCGAAGATACTCAAGTTATTGACACCAGGCTTAGTGACGACCGCATGGTAGTAAAACGCCGTAGACGTTGCACTAACTGCGATAAAAGGTTTAACACCCTAGAAAAAGTTGACTTACAAATGCCGGCAGTTGTCAAATCTAATGGAATGCGTGAAGAATACTTAGAATATAAAGTACGAGATAGTATTATGTTGGCACTGCATAAACGACCAGTCTCTTTAATCTTAGTAGATGAAGCTATTGATAGTATTCGTCAAAAAGTACTAGCCATTGGAGATAGAGAAATTCAAAGTCGTTTAATCGGTGATATGGTAATGGCACAACTTGCTAAACTTGATCAAATAGCCTATATTAGATTTGCTTCAGTTTACCGAAGCTTTAAAGATATCACTGATTTCAGCGACATTATAGAACAAGTAAATAAAAGAACTAAAAAATAGAAAGAAGGAATATATGTTAAATATAATACAAAAAGCATACACATTTGATGATGTACTTTTATTACCAGGTTATTCATCTGTATTACCCAAAGACGTAATAACCAAAAGCACATTAACCAAAAATTTACCACTTAATATACCGATTTTATCCTCAGCCATGGATACAGTAACTGATGCTAAAATGGCTATAGCTCTTGCTCAAGAAGGTGGTATTGGTATCATACATAAAAACTTAAGCCCAATTCTCCAAGCCGAGAGGGTATCAGTTGTTAAACGTCATGAATCTGGAGTTGTTAAAGACCCTATTTGTATAAATCCAGATTTAACTGTTAGAGAATTATTTGCAATTAAACAAAAACGTAAAATCTCTGGTTTTCCAGTGATAGATAATGGTAAACTTGTTGGAATAATTACTAATCGCGACTTACGCTTTGAGACTAATGTAGATCAGCCTGTTAAAAACATCATGACCAAAGATTTAGTTACTGTACTAGAAGGAAGTGGCGTTAATGAAGCTCGTGAATTAATGCATAAGCATAGACTCGAGAGAGTACTAGTTGTGAATAAAGATATGGAACTAAAAGGTTTAATTACTGTAAAAGATTTAACTAAAAACATAACTTTTCCAAATGCGAATAAAAATAAACAGGGTCAACTGTTAGTTGGTGCCGCAGTTGGTGTTAGTGGAGATACTGAGGAGCGAGTAAAACTACTCTCAGATGCCTTAGTTGATGTTATTGTTGTTGATACTGCCCATGGCCACTCACAAGGTGTAATTGAGCGTGTTAGATGGATTAAAACAAACTACCCTCATATTGATGTGATAGCGGGTAATATTGCAACTGGAGAGGCTGCGATTGCTTTAGCTGAAGCTGGAGCTGATGCAGTAAAAGTTGGTATTGGACCTGGATCAATTTGTACAACTCGCATAGTAGCAGGTATTGGAGTACCACAACTAAGTGCGATTAGTAATGTAGCTAATGCTCTACAAAATAGAGGTATACCAGTAATAGCTGATGGTGGAATCCGTTTCTCAGGTGATATCGCTAAAGCGCTTGCTGCTGGCGCTTCAAGTGTTATGCTAGGTAGTATGTTAGCCGGAACCGATGAATCACCTGGTGAGATAGAACTATTTCAAGGGCGTAGTTATAAGACATACCGCGGTATGGGATCTCTTGGAGCAATGAGTAAAGGATCTGCAGATAGATATTTTCAAGAAATATCAGATGGTGAAGAAAAACTAGTACCCGAAGGAATTGAAGGACGTGTGCCGCACAAAGGAACGCTTAGCTCAGTAATCCACCAATTAATCGGTGGACTTCGTGCATCAATGGGTTATTTAGGAAGCGCAACAATTAGTGATATGCATAAAAATGCTAAATTCGTTGAAATTTCATCAGCTGGTATTAAAGAATCACACGTGCATGATGTACAGATTGTAAAAGAGGCTCCAAATTACAATTTAGGCTAGCCAATAATTTAGTAAATATTTATTCAGTTGTAATCTTATGTGCTATAATTATTATTGTAAAAGTTTAACCTGTAAATTTAGGTGATTTAACACTATAAATATGCATGATTAATATTTAAAAAGGGATTCAAAATGAAAAATAAACTAATTGCTTGTTATTGGATTTTGAGTTGTTTGGCCTTAAGTGGTTGTAATGGTTCTAAAAAAACCTCTCACCAACCCCACAGCCACTTTCAACTAATACTCCTTCACCCACAGCTTCTCCTGTGACTTTATTTTCAAGTAATAATCAAGGATTAGTATACAAAGATAATAAATTATTAGCTGGAAGCAATGTTTTTACTGGAATTCCAGATTACTCGACAATTGTAACAGTAAAATTAGATCAACAAAGTGGTAAAATTTATGCTGGTACACAAGCATGTAATGTATACGTCTTAAACGAGTCATGGACCCAGTTAAATGGTAAAACATGCATTGTTTCTAGTCAAGATCATACAAACATGGCTAATGCAACTATGGCTATAGATAGCAGTTACAATGTTTATGCTGTAACAACAGACGGGGGTCTTTATAAATTAGCCGCCGAGTCTTCTTCTTGGACAAAGCTTGATAAAATTTCTAGTGGTATTTATTCTATCGCAGTAGACAATAGCGATAATGTTTATATTGGTTCATATACTGGGGGTGTTTATAAAATAGCCAACAACACAACAACTCGGCTAGGTACGGTTAATAATATTACTTCTATCGCAGTAGACAATAACGTTAATGTTTATATTGGTTCATATACTGGGGGTGTATATCAAGTTATAGCAAATAATTTGCAACTTTTATCTACTCCTAAAATCCCTGATAAATCTTCAGTAAAGACTATTACAGTAAGTAATGGCAATTTCTATGCTGTGACAAAAGGCGATTTTCCACTTAAAGGAGATAATGTATATAAACTTAGTCAACCATGGGGTAGTTGGCAATCTTTAGGTGATGTTAAAGGCTCAATTGATGGCTCTAAAATTAATGTATTGGCAGTAGATACTAAAGGTGATATATATGCTGGAACTCACTTTGGTGAAATTTGGACACTTCCTAAAGATGGCTCTGCTTGGACGAAGCTTACTTCTTTTAAACCAACAGCTCTTACATCAGGAATTAGTGATTTAGTAGTAGATAATAACGGCAGGATATTTATTAGCACAGGAGATTTGCCAAATTATGGTACAGCTCAAGTATATGAAATTAACGGCAGCTCTTGGACATATACATCTTTTGATAATCAAATCCCTGTTTCTATTGCAACAAATAATAAGGGTATTGTTTATGCTGGAACACCTAGTGGGAATGTATGTAATGTATTCAACCATACCTTTTGTTTTCGACTTGACGAAGCTTCAATAGTTTCTTCAATCGTAACAGATAGTAGCGGCAATATTTATATGGGAACATACGGTGACTCAACAGGTGGGAA
The DNA here is from genome assembly GCA_947446595.1 of Neisseriaceae bacterium. Taxonomy (GTDB): domain Bacteria; phylum Pseudomonadota; class Gammaproteobacteria; order Burkholderiales; family UBA11063; genus Aquella. Next base: position 33,161 of record CANFGS010000010.1, read on the forward strand.
AGTATATAAAATATCTAATGATAGTAGGTTTTTATTAGGAGGTGGTTCTAGCCCTGATCTTTCAAAAGTTAGATCTATCGCAATAGGTAACAATGGTAGCGTTTATGCGGGGACATTTGGACCGCCTGGTAAAAATGGAAGCGTATATGAAGTTACTGACAAATCTTGGAGGCAGTTAGGAGGCGGGCCCAATCCAGACTCTCCTAATATTCCTGGATACGGAACTTCAGTTAACTCAATTAAAGTTGATAATAATGGTAATGTTTTTGTTGGTACTGGAGGTGGTAATGTATACGAAATAGTTAAAGATGATAAATCATACACAAATCTTCACTATGGTAACGGAGCACCTATTACATCAATTGCTATTGCACCACAGTAATGATATAAGCACTTAGATTATAGGTGACCGAAAAAGGGGTGCCAGTTATGGCACACCTTTTTGCTAATTAGTTTTTTGTTAAAAACTATCAAAGCGCGATAATAATCCTCCCGGTAATTTTATTGCTTTTCATTGCAGAAAAAATATTGTTTATATTTTCGAGTTTATCTTTTGTGTAGTGGACTGTAACTAATCCCCTGGCTGCAAAATCAAGACTCTCAATAAGATCCATTCTTGTTCCGACTATGGATCCCCTGACTGTTTTTCGATTTAATACAGTATCAAAAATCGATAATTCAAACTTACCTGAAGGTAGCCCTACTAATACCATAACCCCCTTACGGCGTAACATATCAACCCCTTGAGAAAACGAATTTGGTGAAACTGCAGTTACAAGAACTCCGTGAGCCCCACTAATTGCTGTTTTTATTTTTTTAATCGGATCTTCTTTTGCTACGTTAATCACTATATCTGCTTTTAAACTTTTAGCTAACTCTAATTGCTCTTCATGAATATCTAATGCTATTACCCTAATACCCATTGCTTTGGCGTATTGTATAGCTAAGTGCCCCAAACCACCAACACCAGAAATAACAATCCAATCCCCTGATTTGACCTCCGTTTCTTTTATTCCTTTATACACAGTTAATCCAGCACACAAAATAGACGCAGCTTCAAAAAACCCAAGATTAGCTGGCAAATGAGCAACATAGTTGGGGTCAGCAATAATATATTGTGCATAACAACCATCTACTGAATAGCCAGTGTTTAGTTGCTGTTCACATAATGTCTCCCACCCACTTAAACAATATTCACATTTACCACATGCCTTATATAACCAAGGTACGCCAACTCGGTCTCCCTCCTTAATTCCAATTACTCCCTCACCAACTGATTCAACTATACCAACACCTTCATGCCCTGGGATTAATGGTAATTTTGGTTTGATTGGCCAGTCTCCATTAACAGCATGTAAATCAGAGTGGCAAACTCCACATGCGACAAGTTTTACTAAAATCATACCAGAAGGTACATCTGGTACAGGAATACTTTCAACTACTAATGGCTTACCAAATTCGTAAGCTATAGCAGCATTCATCATTTTATTCATAGTTATTCTCCATTTTTAAGAAATTAAATAATTAAAAACTTAGTCTATTTACGCATGTTAACATACAAAATATCTAAAATACCAAACCCAGAGCCTGTAAAAAACTTGCTAAGTTTTTCGGTTACTAAATGAACAAAATGTATGTTGAGGGATTAGAAAGAATTGAAAAAATCTTTATTAAGATTTTTAGAACTGAGGATGGAGACTATAACTAAAAAAGCCGTTATCAAATGATAACGGCTTTTTTATAGTATTTTCTAATTACTCAGCTGATTTTTCAGCTTTAGCATCAACAGCAGGAATATCACTAATCGCAACACTAGAGCCTTCAGGAGCTTCAACTTCTTCAGCAATACCAGCAGCAACTACAATAGGAGCATCTTCACTACGAAGTAAACTCACTAATACCACACCTTTTGGCAGAGCCAAATCAGATAGATGTAATGTTTGACCAGCTGTGATTTCTTTTAGATCTACAACGATGCTATGAGGAATATCAGCAGCTTTAGCACGAATTTCAACTTCAGTAGCAATATGAGTTATATGCGCACCTTGAACCTTAACAGCACGAGAAACATCTTCGTTAATGAACTGTAAAGGAATATGAATATGAATTTCTTCTTTATCATTCACACGTTGGAAATCTAAATGTAGTACTTGTGGACGATAAGCATGCATTTGAAAATCACGTAAAAGCACTTTTTCTTTTTTACCATCAACTTCAATATTTAAAATTGAAGTGTGGAAATTAGGACGCTTAAGTGCGTGATAAATTATATTATGGTCTAATGTTACAGGAGTAGCATCATTTGATAATCCGTAAACGATTGCAGGCACTAAACCATTATGACGCAGGCGGCGGCTCGCTCCTCTACCATGCTCATTTCTTGTTTGTGCACTTAAAGTATCTATTGTTTTTGACATTTGTTATATCCAAAAAATTATTTATTTATATATAGTTTATCGCGACCAACAAACTACAACCTAGAGGCTATATTATAGCACATTAGTGTATCTCTTATCTAATTTTTACATCTCACTATATTGTGGGCCACTGCCACCACTTGGAGGATACCAAGTTATATTTTGTAGCGGATCTTTGATATCACACGCTTTGCAATGAACGCAGTTTTGACTATGAATTTGCAGTTTATCATCATTAGTTATTTCATAAACCCCGGCTGGGCAATAGCGACTTTCTGGGGAATCAAATTTTTTCAGATTAATTTCTATCGGAATATTTGTATCTTTTAAGTGTAAATGACACGGTTGGTTTTCATCATGAGAAATATTTGCCAAATGAAGTGAAGCATTTTTTTCAAAACTAATTACTCCATCAGCTTTAGGATAATTTATTGGTTTGGCATTTTGCAACAACCGCTCGTTATCTTTAACTTTTAGCCTAAATGTCCAAGGTGCAATCCCACGAAATAAATAGTAATCAATTGCAGCATGAATTAAACCGAAATATAACCCGAGCCTAAAACCAGGGCGGAAATTTCTAACTTTATATAGCTCTTTATATACCGAACTTTGTTGTAACTTAGTACTGTAGATAGTAGCCTCTGCTTTGTTTAATGATTCAACAACAGCACTAGCGGCAAGCATACCTGATTTAATAGCATTATGCACACCTTTAATTTTAGCTACATTAAGAAATCCCGCACTATCGCCAACTATTACCCCGCCAGGGAAACTAAGCTTAGGCAATGCTTGAATACCACCCTCAACTACAGTTCTTGCACCATACTCTATTACTTTACCGCCTTCTAAAATTGGACGAATCTGGGGGTGAAGTTTAAATTGCTGAAATTCTTCATATGGATTTAGATAAGGGTTTTTATAATCAAGCGCAGTAACTAACCCAATTGACAGCAAACCATTATCCAGATGGTACAAAAACCCACCACCATACGCATTATTCCCCAGAGGATAGCCAATATAGTGCTCAACCCTACCCTCTTCGTGTTTGGATGGCTCAATTTGCCAAATTTCTTTAATACCGAGGCCATATGTCTGAACACTGCTATCTTTATCAAGGTTGTAATGTTTAATTACTTGTTTGGCTAATGAACCTCTTGCACCTTCTGCGATTACAACCTGCTTCGATCTAATTTCAATTCCAGCTTGGTAATTAGATGCCTTTGTACCATCTTTAGCTAGTCCCATATCACCAGTTATTATTCCAACAACTTTATTATCTTCAATAATGCTGCTAACCGCGGCAAACGCTGGGAATATCTCAACCCCTAAATCTTCAGCATATGATGCAAGACAACCACAAAGATGACTAAGGCTAATAATGAAATTACCATCATTAGCCAAATCTTTAGGTATTGGTAATCTAAATTTAGATTTTTTAGTAAGAAACAATAAATCTTCACTAGTTACTTTTACCGACACTGGAAAATCAAGATTTGCCCAATCAGGAATTAGTTCATTAAGGCCACTAGGATCCATGACGCAACCAGAGATTATATTGGCTCCAACACTGGCACCTTTTTCTATAATTGCTACAGATAAGTTAGAATTAAGCCGCTTTAGGTGAATTGCTGTTGCAAGACCGCTAGGACCAGCACCAACAATTATAATATCATAATGGATAACGTCACGTGTGTCGGCAGTCATTTGATTTTTTAGTCTTCTGCGTAATGTTTTTGCAATTTTTCGCGACGCTCCTGAGCTTCTATAGTAAGAGAAGCTGTAGGTCTTGCAATTAAACGCTTAAGACCAATTGGTTCACCTGTATCTTCACAAAAACCATAATCACCAGTTTCAATCAAGTATAGTGCTTTTCTAACCTTTTGCAATAGCTTACGCTCACGATCACGGGTTCTAAGCTCTAGAGCATACTCTTCTTCTATAGTAGCCCTATCCGAAGGGTCAGCTATATAATTTGTTTCTTGTTCTTGAAATGCTTGAGTAGTTTTTTTAGCATTATCTAAAATCTCTTTCTCATGAGCCAATAGCTTCAAACGAAAGAACTCCAATTGTAAAGGACTCATATATTCCTTCTCAGGCATATTCATTACATCTTCATCGGTCAACATCTCAACATCAACAACTTTTTGTGTAGCCATTAGACTCTCCATAACAGTTAAAAGATCGTAAATTGTAAATTATTTAACTATTTTATAAATAATTTGACTATATAAAAATAATCATAAAGTTAATGATTCTATCAAACTTTTATACCTTTGTGATTATTTTTTTGTAAGAGCTTATTTTGAAAGCTTTTTTAGCCAATATTTATTGGACTAATTTAATAATAAAATTAAAATTATGATAAATTTATTGACAACGGGGTAGTTATCCTGATAATATATTGACCTCTAAGTAAGTGACATATAAAACTTGGAGAAATGGCCGAGAGGTCGAAGGCACTCCCCTGCTAAGGGAGCATACGAGCTAAAACTCGTATCGAGGGTTCGAATCCCTCTTTCTCCGCCAAAAGCACCCGTAGCTCAGTTGGATAGAGTATCTGGCTACGAACCAGAGGGTCAGGAGTTCGAATCTCTTCGGGTGCACCACTTGTACTGTATGTCACTGTAAAATAGAGGTCACGTCCCCATCGTCTAGAGGCCTAGGACATCGCCCTTTCACGGCGGTAACACGAGTTCGAATCTCGTTGGGGACGCCATGTGCGTTTTTATAAAGTTTATGGAGCGGTAGCTCAGCCGGTAGAGCAGCTGACTTTTAATCAGTTGGTCATGGGTTCGAATCCCGTCCGCTCCACCACTTTATATTAATAAGACCATCAATCTGATGCTTCTTCAAGCTTACCCAAACGAACACCTCTTACATCGCTAACCATGCTATTTTTAATCAAAGCATTTAGTTCAGCAGATAGCTCAGACTTAATATTGACACTTTGGTTACCTAAATGGTTTTTTGCATCATTCAAATATGTTTTACCATCTTTGAAATGAATAATTTGTTTCCAACCAAGGCGTACATTTTCGACCAAAACAGTCACCAAATCGCCAGCTTTAGCGTTTTCTAAGGCATTATTAATTGCCTCTTTTTCACTAAGAAATACTGCTATTGCTGATTTTTTGACCCCAGAATTTAAAAGGGCATTTTTTATAAGCAATGATACTTCGCCACTACTCCTACCACGTAAATCAGCATCTTCTTTGATAATAAAATTATCAAAACACTTAGCCGCGATAGCAGATAATCCTTGGATATCTTCATCACGCCTATCTCCTGGTGCACCAATTACTATAGTACGCACACCACGAACATCTATCTTTTGGACTAATTCCCCAATAGCTTTAATTGCTGCAGGATTATGTGCATAATCCATCAATACCTTGAATGGATATTCATCAAAGATATTTAATCGCCCTGGTACATGAGAGTAATTGGTAGTGAAGGTTAATAGCCCATTTTTTATATTATCCAAACTCATGCCCATGCTATAACAAATAGCAACAGCAAACATAGCATTTTGCACATTATGCATTGCCTTACCTTCAATTGTTGCTGGTATTAAATGAGTCCATAGCACGTGCATAAGTACATTATTGTCATAAATTGTTATCATTGAACCATTTACACCATGTTCAAGAGTAATTGCACAACCTCCAGACCGTATATGTTCTTTTACTAACCCATGTTCAGAGTTAGCTGTCACATAAACAATTTTTTTGGCTTTAGTGTATGCTGACATCTTGAGACATTCAATATCGTCTGCATTTAGAACCGCGGTATCAGTACTAGCTTCAATAACAACACGTTTAATTCCAGCAAGATCTGACAGAGTATCAATCCCACGATTACCTAAATGATCTTCAGATACATTTATACAAGCGCCCACGTTACAATAGTCATATCCAAGACCGCTTCTAAGAAGGCCACCACGAGCTGTTTCAAATACGGCTAAATCAACTGATGGATCACGTAGTATCATCCGTGCCGATACCGGCCCAGTAGTGTCACCTTCAACTGTCAGACGTCCATTAACATATATACCATCAGTTGTAGTTAACCCTACAATCTTACCCGCTAATTTCCACATATGAGCTACCATTCTTGACGTGGTAGTTTTACCATTAGTACCAGTTATTGCTGCAATGGGAATTCTTGCCTCATTTGGGTTTGGAAATAACATATCCATTACTGCACCAGCTACATCTCTTGGCGTTCCCTCACTGGGGTGCACATGCATTCTAAAGCCTGGAGCTGCATTAATCTCACAAACCGCTCCACCAACGTCTAGGTATGATTGAGAGATATCTGGACTTAAAAAATCAACCCCTCCAACATCAAGACCAACTGCCAATACAGCCCTCTGTGCCATATCACGATTATCTGGATGCACTATATCTGTAACGTCTATAGCAGTTCCACCAGTTGATAAATTTGCAGTATCTCTTAGATATAAAAGTTCACCAGACTTCAAAACCGTATCTACTTTATAACCAGCCTTAGTAATTAGCGTCTTAGCTTGATAATCTAGTTCTAAACGAGTTAACACTTTTTCATGCCCTACACCACGTCTAGGATCTTCATTAACAATATCTACTAGCTCTTTTATCGTATGCTTCCCATCCCCAATAACATGCCCCGGAATACGTTTTGCAACCGCAACAAGCTTACCAGCAACCACACACATTCTATGATCAAAACCAGTAATAAACTTTTCTATTAGTACTGAAGTTGAAACCTCTTTAGCAACGCCAAAAGCAACCTTTACAGCTTCATCAGATTTTAAATCAATAGATATCCCACGCCCGTGATTACCATCAAGTGGCTTTACAACAACTGGATAACCCAATTTATTTGCAGATAAAACCGCATCATCTTCATACCTAACCAAATATTGTTTTGGAACTGGAAGTCCAAGAGCCCCAAGTAAGTTATTTGTTTCGCCTTTATCACACGAAATATCAACGGCTATATCATTTGTTTGACTTGTAATTGTAGCCCTAATTCTTTGTTGATATTTACCATGCCCTAATTGCACTAATGAATGATTATTTAGTCGAATATATGGTATACCACGCTTCACTGCAGCATCAATTAACGACTGGGTACTGGGGCCAAATTGTTTACTTTGAGCAAATTTAATAAAAGCAATTTTTTCGTGCTCAAAATCAAAATCTTTTGGTATCTCATTAGTCATTTGGCTCTTAACTTCATCAGGTAACAAATGTAGAAGAAGCTCTTTGGCTAATGTACTTGCTCTAAGGCCAACATCTTCTTGCTTATACTCAAAAATCATATTATACAGCCCAGGTTTAGCACCTTTTACTAGACGTGTTTTACCAAAGGATACGTCAGCACCAGCTATATTTTGTAACTCTAAAGTTGCGTGTTCCCATATATGCCCAATCCAAGTACCCTCACCCTCACGTAAACGACGAATAAAACCACCCTTTACGCCATATGAACAACCGTGGGTTTCTAGGCTAGGGAGTGCATTTATAAGACCTTCAACAAAGCCTTTACCAAGCTTTACCGATGGCCAATATTCTAGGGCCCCTATGTCAATCACATAACGAATAACCGGAAACTTTGCGTAGACACTTGGACCTACATAAATATTTTTAGATAGTACCTGCATAATAGTGCACTCCTGTTACAAAAATTCATATATAGCCCTCATCTTACCGCAAACTTATACCCTCGTGCATTAATTTACTATTTCCTCAAATTTTCTTGTACAATTATGTCATAAATAAATTATTCAAGGATATGATATGCAGCATACTTCAATTGATTACTTTGTTGGTTCCGATCGTTTTGTTGGTGAGTTGGTTTACACTGGCGAACTTAATAAATCGCGTCCAATAGTAATAATTTTTCATGCGATGGAGGGGCGTGGTCAATTTTGTGTTGATTATGCAAAAAGACTTGCAGAAAATGGCTTTGTAGCCTTTGTTGCGGATATTTATGGCGAAGGTAAATCAACCCATGATTTTGCCAAAGCGCGTAGCTGGTTAATACCTGTTATTAGTAGTCGGGCTATCATTCGTGAACGATCTCTTGCAGCTTTAAACACTGTTAGTAATTTCACTTGGGTAAACAAAGATAAAATCGGAGCATTAGGGTTTTGTTTAGGTGGAATGTGTGTTCTTGAAATATGTAGAAGTGGAGCTACTCTTAAGGCTGGAATTACCATCCATGGCGTACTAAAAAAATCTGAGCTTGAAACTAGAAATATTGGTACCAAATTACTAATTCAAAATGGCTATATGGACCCTAGCTGCCCACCAGCTTTTATCGAAGAATTTGCCAAAGAAATGAATGATGCTGGTAATCACGACTGGGTGTTTGTTAATTTTGGGAATGCCAAACATTCTTTTAGTGACCCACTAACTGGTACCTTTGATCCAGAATCTGAAAAACAATTTGGGCGTGAGTATAACGAACTAGCTGCAAATAGATCATTTCGCTATAGCATTGACTTTCTAAAAGAAATGCTTGATTTATAAGGACAGAAATATGAATTGGATAAGCCCTGTAACCTTAACGGATAAATATGTAACTTTGGTACCTCTATCACTGGATCATCTAGATGATCTGATTGAAGCAGTAAAAGACGGTGAACTGTGGAATCTTTGGTATACCAAAGTTCCTCATCCTGATAATATGGAGACAGAAATCAAACGCCGACTTCATTTACAGGAGATGAGTACTATGGTACCTTTTGTGGTAATTGCTAATAATAAAGTTGTTGGAATGACTACTTATGACCATATTGAAAAAAATGCTAAGCGTGTAGAGATTGGATACACTTGGTATAGTAAGAGCATCCAAAAATCGTCTGTTAATACTGAAAGTAAATTATTACTTTTAACTCATGCATTTGAAAACTTAAAAGCAATTTCTATTACATTTTGGACTAGCTCATATAATCATACAAGTAGAAAAGCCATAGAACGACTTGGAGCCAAACTTGATGGCGTCTTACGTAATCACAGAGTGTTTAAAAACGGACTAATTGGAGATACCTACACATATAGCATTATCGATAGTGAATGGCCAGTAGTTAAATTTAACCTAAATTATAAACTAGATATTTATAATAAATAAAAATGGATTTTGAATGTTACAGCTCACAGAAATAAAACTCCCACTTACTCATACTGAAGATGAACTAAAAGCAGAGATTCTTAAGCGTTTAGGAATAAAAAATGATGCTTTGATATCATATACTATCTATCGCCGTGGCTATGATGCTCGTAACCCTAGCAATATCAGATTTATTTATACACTTGACGTAGAAGTTAAAAATGAAAAACGTTATCTAAATAAAAACAAAGTTACAATTGCTCCAAATAGAGCTTATACAATGGTAGCAAAAGCTCCATCTACGCTTAAATCACGACCCATTGTAATTGGCACTGGCCCATGTGGTTTGTTCGCGGGTCTATTACTAGCCCAAATGGGATTTCGTCCAATAATGATAGAACGCGGTAAAAGTGTCAGAGAACGCACCAAAGACACTTTTGGATTATGGCGACAAAGACTACTTCATCCAGAATCAAACGTGCAGTTTGGTGAAGGTGGGGCTGGGACATTTTCTGATGGTAAACTCTATAGCCAAATTAAAGATCCGAAGCACTACTCGCGTAAGGTATTAGAAGAGTTTATAAAAGCAGGTGCACCTGAAGAAATTATCTACGTGAGTAAGCCACATATAGGAACTTTTCGGTTAGTATCTATGGTTGAAAAAATGCGCGAAACAATCGAGTCTTTAGGAGGTGAAATTCGCTTCCAAAGTAAAGTCACTGACGTACTGATCAAAGACCATCAAATTGAGGGTATAGTTTTAGCTAATGGAGAACAAATTCTAAGTAACCACATAGTTTTTGCAATAGGACATAGTGCAAGAGATACTTTTGATATGCTACACTCTAAAGGTGTTTATATGGAAGCAAAACCTTTCTCGGTTGGGTTTCGGATAGAACACCCACAATCTCTAATTGACAAGAGTCGCTTTGGAGTAAATGCTGGTAACCCATTACTTGGGGCGGCTGATTATAAGCTAGTGCATCATGCTAATAATGGTCGCTCTGTTTATAGTTTTTGTATGTGCCCAGGTGGTACTGTAGTAGCAGCTACATCCGAGCCAGAGATGGTAGTAACTAATGGCATGAGTCAATATTCTCGTAATGAAAGAAATGCTAATAGTGGTATCGTAGTTGGTATTACCCCTACAGACTACCCTCACGATGTATTGGGAGGGATTGAGTTTCAAAGACAATTAGAACGAAATGCATTTATTATGGGTGGGCGTAATTATAACGCTCCAGCTCAATTGGTTGGTGATTTTTTACTTGACAAAGCCTCTGTTGAAATCGGTAGCGTACTTCCATCATATACTCCTGGGGTTACGCCTGTAAATCTAAAAGATTCTATGCCTGAGTATGTAATTGCAGCTATTCGTGAAGCATTACCGGTATTTGACAAACAAATTCCAGGATTTGCTATGAATGATGCACTATTAACAGGTGTAGAAACCCGCACTTCATCCCCTATTAGGATCAAACGTGATAGTAATAGTTATCAAAGTATTAATACTCGTGGATTTTACCCTGCGGGTGAAGGTGCAGGATATGCTGGTGGTATATTATCGGCAGCTGTAGATGGTATAGAAGTAGCAGAGGCAGTAGCTTTAAGTATGCTTAATTAGTATCTTTTATTGCTTTTCATACTTGAATTAATGTTGGCGGAGAAAGAGGGATTCGAACCCTCGGTACGTTACCGTACGCTACCTTTCCAAGGTAGTGCAATCGACCACTCTGCCATCTCTCCGCAGGTGAGGTGTTTATTATACTATTTTGCACCTAGTTTACTCAACTGTAAATTAAAACCCGTAATAGTTTGTTTAAGTTCATTTGCACGTAATGTATCACGCTCCACCAAGTCTTTTGGAGCTCTATCTAGATATGATTTATTATCGAGCTTTTGCATTATTTTTTCTAATTCTTTGGTATTTTTCTCAATCTCTTTGTTTAGGCGTAGCTTCTCAGCATCAATATCAATCTCAACTTTTAACATCATCTTTATACGTCCAACAATTGAAATTGGAGCCATACCATTACCATCTAATACATTCACAAAATCAATTTGACTTATTTTTGCTAATGCTTTAATATATGGTACAAATTCATCCATAACCAAGTCATCTGGCTTAGTTTCAATAATTAAAGGTACTTTTAATCCAGGATTTAGATTCATTTCAGCTCTTAAATTCCTGACACTCCCGATAATTTCTTTTAATGAATTAATCGTTGCGATACTGTTTGCGTCTGGAGCTGGTAACTCTGAAATCGTTGGATATTCTGCAATCATAATTGAGTCAGAAGGTTTTTTGCCATATACAGTTGCTAGTGATTGCCACAATTCCTCAGTGATAAAAGGCATTAATGGATGTAGTAATCGTAAAATACACTCTAATACTTGTAATAGCGTATTAATTGTACTAGCTCTCACCTTAAAGTCATCACTTTGCAGATTAACCTTAGCTAACTCCAAATACCAATCACAAAATTCATTCCACACAAATTCATACAACTTTTGGGCTATCATATCAAAACGATATGTCTTATACCCGTAATCAATCTCGGTAATTACGCGGCGTAATTCACTTAAAATCCATTCATCAACAGAATTTAATTCAAAGCTCTCACCAATTAAATGAGCATGCTGTTCGGTATTCATTAACATGAAGCGGGTTGCGTTCCATAATTTATTACAAAAATTACGCGAACCTTCAATTTTCTTAACATCAAAACGTACTTCACGACCATGAGTTGCAAGAGACGCGAAAGTAAATCTTAACGCATCAGCTCCAAATGGTAAAAAACCATCTGGATAGTCACGAGCTGTTAATTTACTAATTGTTTCGGCTTGTTTTGGATTCATAAGATTAGCCGTACGTTTTTTTATCAGTTCTTCAAGAGTAATTCCATCAACTAAATCTAGTGGATCAATTACGTTTCCTTTAGATTTAGACATTTTATTACCATTGGCATCTTGAATTAGACCATGAACATACACCTCTTGAAATGGAACTTTTCCTGTGAATTCATGGGTAAACATAACCATACGAGCTACCCAGAAGAATATAATATCAAAACCAGTTACAAGTACATTTGAAGGTAAAAACGCATTTAACTCTTTAGTTTCATTTGGCCACCCTAGAGTAGTAAAGCTCCATAAAGCAGAACTAAACCAAGTATCTAGAACATCATTATCCTGATTTAATTTATCAGTTCCTGATAATTTGATAGCCTCTTCAAGAGACTTCGCAACATAATATTTTCCATTTTCGTCATAATAAGCAGGAATGCGATGCCCCCACCATAACTGCCTTGAAATACACCAATCTTGAATATTATTTAGCCACTGGTTATAAGTAGTAGTCCAATTATCAGGTACAAATTTAACCTTACCATCGGATACCAATTTAAGGGCATCAGAGGCTAATTTTTCCATACTCACGTACCACTGATCAGTTAGCATTGGTTCGATAACTTCGTTAGTTCTATCCCCTCTTGGCACCATTAGCTTATGTGGTTTTACTTCAACCAAGAAACCTTCGGACTCTAAATCAGATACTATTTGTTTTCTTGCCCTAAAGCGCTCTAGTCCTTGATATTTATCAGGAGCATTAGTATTAATATGCCCATCAAGGGTTAATATACTAACAATAGGTAAATTATGCCTTTTACCAACTTCATAATCATTAAAATCATGAGCTGGAGTAATTTTTACACAACCAGTTCCAAACTCCAAATCCACATAATCATCAGCAATAATAGGTATTTCTTTATTTGTTAGTGGAAGTAGAAGAGTTTTTCCAATAAGGTGTGAATAGCGTTCATCTTTTGGGTTTACTGCTACAGCAACATCCCCAAGCATAGTCTCGGGACGAGTTGTTGCAACTACAAGTGACTCGTTACTATTTTTAACTGGATATTTGATATACCACATCGAGCCATTTTCTTCAACTGAGATAACTTCCAAATCAGATACAGCAGTCATTAATTTAATATCCCAATTAACCAAACGCTTCCCTCGGTATATTAATCCTTTTTGATATAAGCTTACAAACACTTCAGTAACTGCTGTAGATAAGCCATCATCCATAGTGAAACGTTCACGCGACCAATCACATGAAGCACCCATACGCCGCATTTGGCGGGTTATGGTTCCACCTGACACCTCTTTCCAGTCCCAAACATGCTTGATAAACTCCTCACGCCCCAGAGAATGACGCGATATATTTTGCTGATCTAATTGACGTTCAACTACAATCTGGGTTGCAATACCAGCATGATCCGTTCCAGGCTGCCATAATGTGTTATAACCTTTCATTCTATGATAACGAGTTAGCATATCCATTAGGGTATGTTGAAACCCATGCCCCATATGAAGAGTACCTGTCACATTGGGTGGCGGTAATTGAATACAATAATTGGGACTACCATGTTTGAAACTTGGTTTAAAATATCCAGAACCTTCCCAAATTGGGTACCATTTAGTTTCAATTTCACTTGGATTATATGTTTTTGCTAGTTCCATTACTGTTCCTGTATTTCTGGGAGTTAAATTATTTATTGTAATCGATTATTATAACATATTGCCCATATGTGATAAAATCAATCTTGTGCAAATTTCTAATTTGAATTAGTAATTTTTGCTAAATAAATCACCTGGATAGAAATATGAAAATACAACACTTAATTGAGCAACATTGGTATTATAAAAACAACCCTTTATTATTTGTGTTATTACTACCTTTTACTTTGATTTTTTTTATAGTTAATCTAATCCGTTATGCTCTGTATAAAACTAACGCCCTAAAGAGTTATAAATTACCAGTGCCTGTAGTTATAGTAGGCAATATAAGTGTTGGTGGTGCTGGTAAAACCCCACTTACCAAACATTTAGCCTACGAACTAGCAACTCTTGGAATTTCAGTTGGAGTAATTTTACGTGGTTATAAAAGTAAGGTTAAAGGCACTAAGATTGTACATTTAACGGACTCAAGTATTTTAGTTGGGGATGAAGCTCTTATTTATGCTTCTAACAACATTCGTGTAGCAATAGGTAGTAATCGCTATGAAGCTGGAATGACATTACTTAAAGAATACCCAGATATTAAAATTATTTTATCTGACGATGGAATGCAGCATTATCGACTAAAGCGAGATTATGAAATAGCAGTTATTGATTCTAGCCGTATGCTTGGTAATAGATTTACCCTGCCGATGGGACCATTAAGAGAACCACCGTCAAGACTTAAATCTGTAAATGCGGTAGTATTTAATGGAATAGCAAATACTAATTTACCTCTACCACCACTAGTTGTAGAGCAAACTTTGATATTAGATAAAATATACAACCCTAAAACTAAAAGTATAATATCTGTTGAAGAACTACAATCAACAAACATAACCGCCATAGCAGGTATAGGAAACCCAAATAGATTTTTTGATTTTCTAAATAAACTAGATCTAAAATTAAATCATACCCTGGCCTTCCCTGATCATTACCTATATAAAAAAGAAGATATTCCAATAAATAAAGAAATAATTTTAGTAACTGAAAAAGATTATGCTAAATTATCATTATTTGACCGCACTGATATTTGGGTGGTATTCGTCAAAGCCAGTCTAAACACCAGCAAATTAATTGAGCAAATATCAAATTTAGTGCAAATATGATATAATATTAACCGAAATATAAATAACTAACAGGATACAATATGATAGACAATAAATTACTCGCAATACTAGTTTGCCCACTTTGTAAAGCAAAACTCGAAGCAGATAAAGCCAATGACGAACTAATATGCACTAAATGTAAGCTAGCATACCCTATTGATGACGGTATTCCAGTTATGTTGATAGATTCCGCTAGGAATATAGATAATGCCCAAAAATAATTTTACTTTGGTCATTCCCGCACGAATGCATTCAACTCGTTTACCACAAAAGATGATACTAAAAATTGGTGATTTACCAATGATAGTTCAAACTGCGAAACAGGCGATGAAGAGTAATGCCTCAAAAGTAATTGTAGCAACAGATCATGAGGATATCATAAAAGTATGTAGTGAACATGGCATTGAAGCAGTTATGACTAAATTCACACACAACTCAGGAGCTGAACGTTTAGTTGAAGTAACTAATTTATTAAACCTGCCCGATGATGAGATTATTATCAATGTTCAAGGTGATGAACCACTTATTGATCCATCATTAATCAACCAATTAGCTGATTTTATTTTGGATAAAAAAACCCCAATTGCGACTATTGCCCACCATATAACTCTTGAAGATGAAATTTTTAACCCTAATATTGTAAAAGTAGTACTTGATAAAGATAATAATGCACTTTATTTTTCGAGAGCTTCCATACCGTTTTATCGTGATGGGTATACTAATCGCCAAGAATTTAAGCAACCTCAAACTCTTGATGTACTTAGACATATAGGAATATATGCTTATAATGTTGGATTTTTGAAACAATATCATCAATTGGCAAACTGTCCTCTTGAAAACGTTGAATGTTTGGAACAATTACGGGTATTATATAATGGATATAAAATTGCTGTAATGACAAGTGATACTACACCTCATGCTGGAGTAGATACCTTGGAAGATTTAGAGCGTATCAGACAGCTTGTTAACTCAAAGAGCTCATATTAGTGCATGGATTCCAAATTCATAACGAAACAGCATATTGTTTTGGTTTGGAATGACAGCTTTAGTTGTCATCCCCACCATTTTTCGTCATCCATCGCATGATGAGATTCATGCTTTTGCACTTTGCTCGTCGTCGAAGCAGTAGGCTGGGATCCATGCTTTTGCACTATAAATTTTATTAACCCAGGAACCATAAAATGGAAAAATATAATATAAGTAATGAATTAAGAGTGATTTCTGTCTCAGGAATTGATAGTCAAAAATTCCTGCAAGGACAATTAACCAACGACATCAATGAGTTAGATAATAAGCCATTTCAATTCTCCGCTCATCTAAATAATAAAGGACGAATGTTAGCAAGTTTTATTATTACTAAACCAGCGCCCGACACCTACTACTTATTCACAAACACTGAAATAATTGATAAAATAATCCCACGCCTTAAAATGTTTGTTCTTCGCTCTAAAGTAGTTATAGAAGATCTAAATTCCGAAGTTATTTTTTCTAATAATAAACCAGACAATGCATTATCTCTTGAGATTTTCCCGCGATATTTTATTTCCATAGCTCCCTCAGATGTTCCACAAAATAATCAGCTATGGAAAAAAGCATTAATTAATCATGGAATTCCTTTGATATATCTAAAGACACAGGAAGAGTTTACTCCACAGCAAGTTAATTATGATTTATTTAATGGAGTAAATTTCAAAAAAGGCTGTTATACTGGTCAAGAAATTGTAGCTCGTACTCACTACCTAGGTAAAGTAAAAAGAAGAATGTACCGCTTTATTTGTGATAATGAACCAGCCATAGGTCAAAAGGTGGTGAGTCCACTATTTGACAATCAAGAAATTGGTGTTATTGTTGATTACACCCGCCGTGAGCGCGATTATTTGGGGTTAGTATCATTACAAACAGAATGTATTGATAGTGCATTTCTTGATCTAGATAATAAAATCCAACTTTTAACTCAATCTATAGAATACAAATAATCATGGCTAAATTATATTTTCGATATTCTGCAATGGATGCTGGAAAAACTCTAGATCTTATAAAGGTTGCCTATAATTACAAAGATCGTGGTCAAGAAGTGCTAGTTTATACATCTTCTATTGATAAACGCGCTGGTATGAATAATATTAAATCTCGTATTGGGCTTAATTGTGATGCTTTTTCTACCAATACAGATGATAATTTATTTGATTTAATTAAAGAAAAAGTAAGCGTAACTAAAATAGCTTGTGTTTTAATTGATGAAATCCATTTCTTTAGTATAGAACAAATCGATCAGTTATCTGACGTTGTCGACTATCTCAAAGTCCCTGTAATATGCTATGGCCTTAGAAGTGACTATCGTGGAAAACCATTTGCATCAAGCGCAAAACTACTAGCAATAGCTGACACTTTAGAAGAACTAAAGACTATCTGTCACTGCGGACACAAAGCAACTTATAATATGCTAATAAAAAATTGGGTCGCTGTCAAAGAAGGAGATAGCGTAGTAGTAGATGACGACTCTCTAAAAGCAATTGATACTCGCTACACCTCAGTATGTCGCCTCCACTGGAAACTCGGAGAGTGGAAGTAACAATTTAAAAAAACACACTAATTTTATCGATAAACTTCATCAAGAATTTTCTCACAACTAACAAATTGTTCGTGAAAATGCACTAGCAATATGCCCGCCAAATTGGGGAATATTGAAAAATCTGGACACTTACCCTGCGAAATATGTCATAATAAAACCAGAATCCCACAATTTATCGACAAAAAATGTCTAAAATGTGATTATAGTTGACACCACCATCAAAATACGTATATAATTACACAATTAAACACACACTTCAAGAGGCGGTTATTATGAGTTTACAAGCAATATATGCCCATAAGACAATTGGAATCACAGATTTTAAGCGTGGTGATACAAGATTTATTGATGACTTAAGCGAACCAATTGCTGTTTTAAAACGTGATAGTGTTAAAGCATATTTGATTTCGGAAAAACTAATGGCATACTTTATGGATATGCTTGAAGATAGAGAATTAACTAAAATTGCTAATCAACGATTAAAAGAACTAGATGAAGGCACAACTCAAACGATTTCGGTAAGTATTGATGACTTATAGTCTAATACAATGATGGAAAGACTAAAATAAAATCTTAATAAAATTGATTTATCGGAAAATTTTTTACATGACTATATTAACTGGCAATACAAATGAAATTATAGAACAAGCACGATCAAAACTCTGTGCTGGTGAACTCGTTGCCATTCCAACAGAGACCGTTTATGGTTTGGGTGGTAATATTGCAATAGATAATGCAATTAAAAAAATCTATGAATTAAAAAACAGACCTAATAATCACCCTTTAATTATCCATATAGCAAGTGCTGAAGACCTCTATATCTATGCTACACAAATACCTAAATATGTAGAAATTCTAGCCAAAAAATTTTGGCCAGGACCGCTTACATTCATCCTTCCCAAGTCTGATAAAGTAAGCCTTCTAGTAACAGGTTGCCAAAATACAGTTGCTATTAGAATGCCAAATCATGAATTGGCTCTAGAGCTAATAAAAGCAGTAGGTCATCCATTAGCAGCGCCATCTGCAAATAAGTTTATGAGCATTAGCCCAACTCGCCCAGAGCATGTTATTGCAGAATTTAATAATGCAGTTGATGTTATTGATGGCGGAATATGTAATATCGGTATTGAATCAACTATTATAGATGCCACATCTCTTGATTATTATAAGGTACTCCGACCTGGAATAATTTCTGTAGAAGATCTAAATGAAGCATTAGATAATAAATATAGTGATAAACTAGTAATAGATAAAAATGATATCATTGCTCCTGGTAGCCATAAAAAACACTATTCACCCCAAAAAAAACTAATTCGCTTTAACTCAAAAGAAGAATTAGACTCCTTACTTGATAAGTATAATAATGTTTATATCATTCACTATTCTGATTTTGTATTACTTGATAAAGAATTAAGCTACCAAATAAGCTCTAATCCATATGAATTTGCCAAAGATTTATATCATGCATTACGCCTAGGAGATAACTCATTTTCTGAAACAATTGCCATAGAATTCCCACCAAATGAAAGCAAATACTCAGCAATCATAGATCGACTAAAAAGATCTATTGGTTCTTGACATTTTGTATATACATAAGTTATAATATTTTATGTAACTTAAAAGGTAATTAAATGCACTTTGAGTGGAATAAAGAAAAAAATAAAATTAATATTGAAAAGCATAATGCTGATTTTGAAGACGCTGAACTTCTTTTTGATAATAATCTGGTAGTGATTCCTGATCAACTCTTTGATTATAAAGAAACTAGATTAATAGGTTATGGTTACATCAATAATAGATTAATGAATGTAATTTATACTGAAAGATTACCTGATATTATAAGAATAATTTCATTTAGAAAGGCGAATAGTCGTGAAAACAGACTTTATGAAACAATCATCAAAAACCGATTGGGATAGAATTGATGCCATGACTGATGATGACATTGATTATTCTGATTCTCCAGAAATGACTGAAGAATTTTTTAAACTAGCATTTATTCGTAAACCGCATCATAAAAAACCAGTTAGCTTAAGGCTTGATGATGATATTATTAGTTTCTTTAAGAAGACTAACAAGAAATATCAAACTAAAATTAATGATGTTCTAAGAGCTTATAAAATTGCTTATGAAAATACACATCGTTAAGCCAGTAAATATAGTGACCCTGTAACTATAATTGCTTTTTTACCCATTTGTTTGGCTTTAGCTATAGCATCTATTGGTTTATCAATACATAGTTCATTAGAGAAAATTCCAATACCAATATTAACCATATCAGAAGCCTTCAACCCACGTGGATTATTATCAATACTTGTATATATTACACTAGTAGCCAATTTAGCAAAATATTTAAGCATTGCTTTTATATCTTTATCACGGAGTATTGACGTTACAACAACAACATCATTAGGATTATAAATTCCTAGTAGCGAATCATACAAACTCTTAGCGCCAGCAGAATTATGGGTAGCATCAACAACCACTAGTGGATTTTTTTCTAATACCATCAAGCGATATGGCCACATAGTATTTTCGGCTGCATATTTAATATGCTTGTCAGCTATTCCCATATCTTTAAATACAGCATAAGCACATAAAAAATTATATGCTTGAAATTTACCAAACAAACTCAGACTATATAACTTATCATCAACATTAAGAAGTGTTCTAAAGCTTTTTAAGTCTAAATCAATACTAAATTTATATTGGCTTAATACATTGATATAATTTGAAGTTTTATTTGAGATAATCTCGACCACTTCTACTTTATTATCAGCAAATATAGCTAACCCTGATTTAATAATCCCAGATTTTTCAATAGCTATTTCAGATATAGTATTTCCAAGCCACATACAATGTTCTAATTCAACATTAGTTATAATCGAATATTTGGAATTTACCATATTTGTTGCATCGTTTAGCCCACCCATCCCAACTTCAAGAATAAGCCAATCAATAGCCTGGGTAGCAAAATACTCAAACATTATTGTAGTTAAGAATTCAAAGGGTGATAATTCAATATTATGGACTGTGATTAGCTCTTTGATTTTGAAATAGCAGGTTTCTAACTCTGTATCACTGATTTCTTTATGATTAATAGTGATACATTCATTTATTTTACTGATATGAGGGCTTGTGAATTTACCAACTTTATATCCGCAACTCACAAGAGCCGACTCCAAAAAAGCTGCTGTTGAGCCTTTACCATTAGTGCCGGTAATATGAATTACTTGATATTTATGCTGTGGATTACCTAAAATATCAAGGATTTTATGCATACGCTCTAACCCAGGAATAATTTTGGTATTACCTGGGTTTATAAGATCATTAATAAGTTTAGCGTTTAGCATATTCTTTAACCAAAGGTAAATGCATATGCTTCTAGATTGGAGCTTCCAATATCTAATTCAAGTAGACCATCTTTTGCAGTATCTTGATTGATAAGCTCGTATAATCTATGCCCAGTAACAGTAACAACCCCATTTGGTGCATCAACTCCTGCACCCTTACCAACATCCTGCCCATTTAGTCTTAGGTTTATAGTAATAGGAGTGTTACTAGGATTTCCAAGAACTAAATAAACATGTTTAGCATTAAAGTTTATAACCAAACTACTATTATTACCTTTAGTAATAATTCTTTGATTCTCAACTAGCCATTTACCAGATATACTCCATTTGTTTAAAGGTATATTATTTGAAAGAGTATAATCCTGTACTGCATTTTGGTTAAAATCTCCATCAAAGCTATCTGCTCTATCAAAGCCTAAATAAGTCTCTGGAGTTTGATTCAAATTATAATTGGAAATGGTATTAGTAGCACTGCCACTATCTTTATCTAAGCCAAGAAGGGCTCGAATATTATTTTCAGTTTCTTGATAATTGCCCTCGCCAAAACTAGTATATATCACATTACCTTCTTTATCAACCAAATAATGTGCTGGCCAATATTTATTGTTATAATTAGTCCAAGTATCTAGGTTATTATCTAATGCAACTGGATATTTAATTCCATCTCTAGCGATTGCTTGAAGAACATTATCTTTGTTTTTTTCAAATTCAAATTCTGGAGCATGAACACCTACAATTACTAGGCCATTATCATGATATTTATTATACCAATTATTCAAATATGGCTGAGTACGAATACAATTGATGCACGAATAAGTCCAGAAATCAACTAATACCACTTTGCCTTTTAGCATTTCAGGAGTAAGAGGCTTATTATCAGGTGTATTAAGCCATACATTAGAAGTAGCAAACTCTGGCATTGGGTATGGATTAGATAGCGCATTTTCTAATTCACCGCTACCTTTGACACTAGTTGTTATAGAAGAATTATTTTGCGTAGTTGGTCGAGACAAAATATTTTGCGGGTTAAAGCCTGACGCGATAAATACAACTGCTCCTAATACTAAAATACCGAGTATTTTACGAACCAAACCCGCATTAGTACTTAAAAATGAAAGTTTTGCTATTAGGCGTCTACCTGTTAATGAGATTATCAACATAGGAATCCCCGCCCCAATTGCAAAAGAAAGGATTAAACATATAGCACTAAAATCATTTTGTTCACGAATTATCTGTACCAAAGCTACCGCTAGTATTGGCCCAGCACATGGAGTCCATACCAAACCAATTAATATACCAATAAGCACTCCACTAAAAAATCCATCTTTGGCATTTGCTGATAGAGTTGTACCTGTGCTTGCAAAATTCTGAGTAAGACTACCGAATTTTTCTTGAAGCTTTTCTGATAATAACATTATACCAAAAAGAGCTAGGAGAATTAATGACCCATATTTAATATAATCAAGATTAATATGTAAAACAGAAACTAACTCACGGGATAATAAAGCAAATAAGCTAAACGCTATTACAAAGCCACTGATTATTCCAAAAGGCCTTCGGCGTCCACCAGCAACTGAAGTTGATAGAATCAACGGTAAGACTGGTAGAATACAGGGGGACGCAATTAATGCTAAGCCCTCAAGAAACGATAACCCTATTTCAATTGGATGCATAATTATTCTCCTATTAATTCTAAAATATTAGGGCAAGGGCATGGATCCCATCCTACGATGGAATGACGAGAAAGAGAGTCATCTTCGACAATAAAATGTCGCTGTCTCATGGTCTTCGTCATTCCAAACATAAACTTGTTGCTGCTTCAATATGAGTTTGGAATCCATGCCCTATTTTAGCCAGTTCGATAATTTCTCTGTATCTGCTATCTGTAAAAATCTAATATCAAAATTTGGTTCTATAAGTTTAAAGTTTACACTAATTAGCTTCTCTTGTCGAAACAAAGTTAAACTAATTTCACTCCCCGCCGTATATAAAGCAATTTGCTTATCAAAATCAATTAGTTTGATATTATCAATAGCTATTATAACATCATTAGCAGCAAGCCCCAGATTCGACGCTAATGTATTATCATATACATTAATAACTCTATAACCAAAAGCATCTTTTACTAATTTACACCCAAAATCAAATTTCTTCGCCGTAGGTAATTCGCTAGTATCTTTAATAACGTATCCAGTATCACTATTTCTTTGATTATTGATAGTTTGAACATTTACTCCAAACTTACTAAGTAGATAATTAAGTGGTAATTCTTCACAAGTATCAATAAACTGATGAATTTCAGCACTCAAATCTAGCCCCGTATATTGTTTAATTAATTCCGGTAACTGATCTTCTAAAATACCAAAACCATCATGTTGCCATTTAGTGTAAAGTCCTAAAACCACATCATCAAGCGATTTTGATTTTGTTCTATCACGAATTATTAAATCAAGACACAGACCAACTAATGCACCTTTGACATAGTAACTAACTATTGCATTTGGACTATTTTCATCTTGGCGATAATACTTAGTCCATGCTGTTATACTACTATTAGTAAGAGTTTGTATTTTATTACCGCTATATTTATATACATTATTAATATTACCCGTCATTAGTTTTAAATAACGAGCATCATCAATAAGACCGCTTTTTCTTAAGATTAAATCATCATAATATGACGTTATGCCTTCAAACCACCAAAGTAGTTTTGTGTAATTTTCACTATCTAATTTATATGGATTAAATACTTGTGGCTTAATTTGTTTGACATTCCATGTATGAAAAAACTCATGGCTTATTAGGCCTAAGAGTTTAAGATAATCATCTCCGATATCAATTTGACCACCAACTGGTAGTGAATAATATGGCGCCATTAATAAAGTGGAATTTTGATGTTCCAAACCAGTATAAATTTCCCCACCAAGATAGAGAATAAAAGTATAATTTGTAAATGGCGGAGTACCGCCAAACAAATCAATCTCCGTTTGACATATTGCACTTACATCTGACATAAAACGCTTCTCATCAAAGCTTTTAATTATCGTACCACTAAGTATAAAATAAATTGGCACGCCTTTGATAGCAAATTCAAGGCGTTTAAATATGCCAAGCTCTACTGGACAATCAATCAGCATATCGTAATTATCAGCGCTATATTGATTATCAGAGGTTTTATCAAGAGCTGTTGCTATTTGCCAATTTTTAGGAAGTTCATTAATAGTAATCGTATGTTGTAAGTTTTCTTTACCATCAACATATAAACATAAGCTAGTATTATTAAAATACCCGCGTGTGAAATCAAGAAATGCAGTACGTATACCAAACTCATATGCATAGACATTATAGATAACATTTACATCAGTATCTGGCATTAGATTAGAAATTTCCCAAGTATTTTTATCAAGTTGCACTAATTTATGTGATACTTGTACTGTATCAATACTAACTATATCCTTACTAAATTCCCGCACCATATAACTACCAGGAATCCATACTGGCAATTTTAAAATATGAGAGTTAGAAGTTGCAACAAAGCTTAATTTCACATTATAAATATGTGAGTTAATACTTGGAATAATAATATATTTAATCACTATTTACTTTGCTTTTCCATAAATAATGTTAGTTCGCCTACATCAAGACCGTATTTATGAAAATAGTTACGATTAACTAGTTTCCCATCATTCATTAAGAACATCCAATCATCAAAGTCTATCTTATACGTAGTATCATCATCAACTTTTACATTCATGGTATATTTCCAATTCATTGCATTTCCTGCAACCTTAATTATAGCTTTACCAATCACATCAGGAGTTGTGGCTTCATAGTAGCCATCATTAATCTTAGTAAATTTCCAGATACGCTTATCAACTTTACCATCAATATAGACAATCTTCTCGTTAAATGTACCACTATTTCCATCCCAACTAGCATTACCACTAAAATCAAAACGTTTGGTAACTTTATGGCTTCGATCTTGAACAATTCCATAGCCTTTAATTTTGCCATTTAGGTAAGCCTGTAAATCAAGTTTTGGTTTCTCATTTTTATATTGGTTTATGTCCATCCCAGAACACGCAAATAAAAATAGAGCTAATATAGTAACAAAAATAAAACGTAGCATAATACACCTCAAATCAAATAATTATTTATATAATATGAATTATCCCATATTTTAGCTATTAGTCGTGGGTTATTTCCATTTGAACAACATTAATTCTACCGGCATCAAAACCAGCACTACAAGCAGCTAGATAAAATCTCCATAAGCGAATAAAACCATCATCAAAACCTAATGATTTTACATCTTTATAGGCATTATCAAATGCTTTTAGCCAATGACGAAGGGTTAAAGCATAGTCCTTCCCGAAACGATAAATATCATTACATACCAAGCCAGTATTTTTAAATTGTCGATTTAGTTCCCGTTCGCTAGGTAACATCCCACCAGGAAATATAAATGTGCGTATCATATCAGCATTTTTGGTATACTGCTTGAACATATCATCCGCTATTGTGATAGTTTGTAGTAAAATCTTACCACCTGGTTTTAGCAGTTCTTTTAGCTTATTGAAATATACCGGCCAAAACTTCTGCCCCACTGCTTCTAACATCTCAATAGATACTATATAATCGTACTTACCACTTTGCTTTCGATAATCCTCAATAACTATTTGCGCATTTGCATCTGGTAACCGATTTTTAGCATAAAGCGCTTGTTGATTAGATAAGGTAATACATTTTACACTATGCCCTTTATCAATTGCACGTTCAGCAAAGCCTCCCCAACCACAACCAATTTCCAAAACAGAAGCATTAGGCTTGATAAATTTTGAAATTAGTCTATCGTATTTTTGATGTTGAGCTTCAGTTAGGCATTGTTCAGGATAAGTAAACATAGCTGAAGAATAAGTCATACTAGGGTCAAGCCATAATTTATAAAAATCATTACCCAAATCATAGTGGGCCTGAATATTTTTCTTACTACCTTTTAAATTATTTCGTTTAGTCAAATAAAATATTTTTGATAATTGCTTAAATATTATACCACCATTACCATACTGACTAAATAATTCATCATTTTGTAAACCAAAACTAATTAACCTCTCAAGATCACTAGTAGTCCAATATCCATCACGGTAATCTTCTGCAAAACCTACATCACCTTTAATAGTAACATTAGCTACAACTCTTAAATCCAATAACTTTATATCCACATCTAAGCCAGGATTCATACCTTTAAAACAGAAAACTTCGCCATTGGGTAATTCAATAGTAAGACTACCATATGCCGTCTTAGCTAATGATTTTAACAAACGTCTTTTTATTAATCGATCAAACATTTCACACCTATAATCTAAAAAAATTAGCGTTTACTGTACGGAACATATGGAATTCTTTTTAACCATATCCGTAATGCCTCAAAATAAATTCCAAAGATAATCTTAAACCCCATAAATGGGGCGGTGATTATTTTACTACTTATAGATACATGTGATAATAATTTAAAAACACCTTTATAACCAGCACTAAAAACTTTGATACCATCTTGATAGGTATCGATACTAAAGTGTATCTGTTCTTGCCTAAGATCAACATGCCACTTGTATTCTTGATTTAAACCAAAAAATGGTGATACATGAAAACTTTTATTGCTAATAATATCAGTTTTACTCATATCAAGTAAATAATAATGACGCTCATTCCAAGGGGTATTTGATACTTCAGCCATTACATAGCAACAAGCATTACCTTGATAGCA
The DNA here is from genome assembly GCA_947446595.1 of Neisseriaceae bacterium. Taxonomy (GTDB): domain Bacteria; phylum Pseudomonadota; class Gammaproteobacteria; order Burkholderiales; family UBA11063; genus Aquella. Next base: position 60,034 of record CANFGS010000010.1, read on the forward strand.
AAAATATAAATTTAAGGGACTAAAATATAAGCCTAGATTACTTAATTGCCCAAGTAGATAGAATTCTTCATCACCATTTAAATCAACGCCCAGATTTATAAATTGCGTTCTAACTTTAGTATTCAATTCCCCACTAAAATCACGAAAATAGTTTTGAGGTTTAAAGCGATATAAGGCTTTTTTTGCCATATTAACTAGTCTAGATTTTGTGTTTAGTGCATGTAACTCTTGTAAATTAATTAGCCAACTATTAAGTTTATAACTAAACTCATGCACTTTTGGGCTATAACGTTTATGCCAAACACTACCAATACATAAAGAATGCTTATACACCATTTATCCTATTTGAAACTCTAATAGCACTAGTAACACCATCCTCATGAAACCCATTGTCCCAGTAGGCTCCACAGAAATGCGTTTTATTAACTCCAGAAATCTCACTAAAACGTTGTTGAGCTATTACGGACTCTTTAGAATAAACAGGATGTGAATAATTAAAACTAGCTAAAATCTTATCTTGATTAATTAAATCAGTCGAATTTAGGGTGACGCAATATGTTTTTGAACAAGTTAGACCTTGAAGGATATTCATATCATAAGTAAGCGTTGACATATTTTGACTAGAATTAGTCATCAGATAATTCCAACTAGCGTAAGCTAAAGGTCTCTTTGGTAATAAACTAGTATCAGTATGTAAAACCACTTCATTCTTAGAATACTTAATCGCACCTAAGATTTCTTTTTCTTTATCGCTTGGATCTGAAAGTAATTTTAGTGCTTCATCAGAATGACAAGCAAATATAACTTCATCAAAAAACTCAACTCTTCCATCATGAAGCTCTATTTCTACTCCTTGATCTATACGTTTAACTTTAGCAACAGGAGTATTTAGTAAGATGCTGTCTTTAAAAGAAGCGGTTAGTTTAGGAATATAATTTCTAGACCCGCCACTAATTGTATACCATTGTGGACGGTTGTTAATATCCAAAAGGCCATGATTATGGAAAAATTTCACAAAAAACTCTAAAGGAAAATCAAGCATTTCATCTAAGCCCATCGACCAAATAGCTGAGCCCATAGGTAGTATATATCCATCACAAAACCATTTGCTAAATTTTTTAGCCTTTAGGAATTGGGATAAAGTAAGACTCTTACCATAATCGCCAGATTTACAAAGTTTATTAAACTTTAAAATATCTAAAATTAGTGCATAGAATTTGGGGCGAAATAAATTTTTACGATCAGAAAATAAGGTATTTAGGTTATTACCATTATACTCCAAATTCCATTTATCATTTCGAACCGCAAAACTCATCTCAGTTGGTTGATATGAAACCCCGAGAGTATCCATTAAGCATTTAAAGTTAGGATACGTTCTATCATTAAATACTATAAAACCAGTATCAATCGCTTGATCATCAACATCAACAGTATGGGTATGCCCACCAATATAATCTTCTTTCTCAAATATTTGTATATCATGCTTCGCATTTAAATAATATGCTGCTGTAAGTCCTGAAATCCCGCTACCTATAATTGCTATTTTCATTTTTTAAATTTTTGCCCCAAAACACGCCACCAAGACCTTGGTAATAGACTTAGAAATTTGATAATTAAAGTTAATTTATATGGAAAATGTATTTCAATTTTCTTATTCGAAATACCCTGCTTTATTATAGCTACCGCCCTGTCTACTTCTAGTGCAAAAGGCATGGGGAAATCATTCTTTGCAGTTAATGGGGTTTTTACAAATCCAGGATTAACTACTGTAACTAGGATTTTATCAGGCGCTAAATCTATAGCTAAAGTTTCTAGCATATAATTAGCAGCAGCTTTACTTGCTCCATAAGCTTCAGCACGGCTCAAAGGTAAATAAAGCGACATACTAGCAACCCCCACTAAATGTGGGGTTTTAGACTTGCGAAGAAGTGGTAATACACCTTCAACACTATTAGCTAAACTAATAATATTAGCATCAAATACACGCTTAATAAGACTAGCATCAAAATCTGCAACATCTAGATACTCACAATTTCCAGCATTAAGTATTGCAAGATCTATACACTCAAAGTCTTTTGCTATGAGTTGAAACTTTTCTCGTGATTTATCCAAATCCACCAAGTCAAGTTCTACAGTATAGATACCTAATAGTGATAACTCATTAAGAATTTTAGCATTTCGCCCAACTGCAATTACTTTATGACCATCTGCCAAATAATTTTTAGCTAAACCAAGTCCTATTCCAGAAGTTGCTCCAGTAATTAAAATATTCATTATTTACTTACCTAAATTTCTTTTTATAAATCTAATAACCCCACCAAGTAAAGGTAGACGTTCATAAAGCATATCACCTAAATCAAAATAATCTCGATGTGAATAAATTTTGTCCTGATATCGAACCACTGAGACTCCTGACACGGTAAATATTATACCTTTATTTAGCTTTGGGTGACTAATTAGCATATCCCATTCTAATACCGCACCACCAGAAAAAGGTTCAATTTTGGTAAAATTGAATGTACAGCTAGTAACATTTTGATAAAGATTCTTGATGTATTTTTTAAAATTATCAAGCCCTTCAACCACATGTGCCGGATCCTCAAACTTCATATCTGTTGTGTATATCTCGTCCAGAATATGGGTATTGGTGGAATTAAGCTCTACAAATACTTGTTGTAATTTATCAATAATATCCATATACACTCTATCCATAAAATTATCAAAGAATATGATTCTACCACAGATACTGTAATTTGATAAAATATTGAGATAGTGTAAGAGCCAAGTACATACTGGAAAATCATTTTATATTTATTAAGCTACTATTTTAACATTTTTGGTAAGCTCCAAGTGATATTCAAATGGCGTAAGTTTATTGTTAAATCGTTGATGTACTCGCTTCATATTATACCAATGTAGA
>CANFGS010000011.1 GCA_947446595.1 Neisseriaceae bacterium
ATCTACATTGGTATAACATGAAGCGAGTACATCAACGATTTAACAATAAATTTACGCCATTTGAATATCACTTGGAGCTTACCAAAAATGTTAAAATAGTAGCTTAATAAATATAAAATGATTTTCCAGTATGTACTTGGCTCTTACAAAGAATTAAAAAGTCGCATCTTAGAATCTAAAATCTGGTACAATACTATCTTAATTTGAACCATTATATTATCAAATTAAAATATGCAACAAAACATTATACTTTCTTCTTCAAATTCTAGCCATTCTTATTACGGCAAGTTAGATATATTTCATATCCTATCAGTATTTATCCAGATTTATTTTATTATTAAGCTCACCATTTTTGGTGGGCTTTTTTTTAAGGCATATACAAAATGACAAAACAACTTATATTAGATTTATTTGATAAAAATATCATAAAATTTGGTGAATTTACCTTGAAGTCAGGTAAGCAATCATATATTTATGCAGATGTTAGAAGCGCCATATCTTACCCTAAGTTTTTTAAGACTATTTGTGATTTATTTTATCAACAAATTAAAGACCTAAAATTTGATTTTATCTGTGGGGTGCCATATTCAGCACTTATCTTTGCTAGTGGTGTTGCTTATGCTAACAATCTCCCAATGCTCTTAAAACGAAAAGAAGTGAAAGCTTATGGGACAAAAAAAACTCTTGAAGGCGATTATGTAGAAGGGCAAAATTGCTTATTAATTGAAGATGTTATTACGACAGGTGCTAGTTTATTAGAGACTACTAGTGTTCTTGAAGAGCATGGACTTAAGATTACTGATATTTGTACCTTGATAGATAGAAAGCAAGGTGGGGTGCAAAATTTGGTACAGCGCGGTTATAAAGTGCATAGCTTGATTAATCTTCAAGAGATTATTGATGTGCTATATGTTAGTGGGAAGATTTCGGCGGAAGATAAGAAAAAGGCTGAGGATTTAATTTAGGGCGAGTGCAAGGGCATGGATCCCAGGCTATGCTGGGATGACGTGGCGGTTAACAATAGGGGGAATTTATGGATGAAATGAAACCAGCGAAACTGGTACTACAAAGTGGTGAAGTATTTACAGGATATGCACCAAAATGGCAAAAAAATACAACTTTTGGCGAAGTGGTATTTAATACTGGAATGACTGGTTATGAAGAAACATTGACAGATCCATCTTATAGTGGACAAATACTGACATTTACTTTTCCCATTCTAGGAAATTATGGTGTTTCAGATGGTAAAAACTTCGAATCAAGTAAAATTCATGTACCAGGAATGATTTGTCAAACAGTATTTACTACTCCAGAACATCATCAGAAAACGAAAACTTTTCTAGATTGGTTAGAGGCGCAAAATATTCCTATTTTAATTGGGGTAGATACTAGAGCACTTACTAAAGTAATTCGTGAACATGGAGTTATCAATGGAGCATTAGTATTTGATGATAGTACACCAAGCTCTTTTCCAGATACTATGGCTTATAATTTTGTAGAACAAGTAAGTACCAAAGAAGTTACCACTCATGGTAATGGAAAATATAAAATAATTTTGGTTGATTGTGGGTTGAAACTTAATATACTAAATAGCTTGCTAAAGCATGATATTACAGTTAAAGTTGTCCCTTTTGATTATGATTATAGTAATGAAAACTATGATGGCGTGTTTTTATCTAATGGTCCAGGGGATCCAAAACTTTGCACCAAAACTATTAATACGTTAAAGAATATCTTAAAAGAAACAAAACCTGTATATGGCATTTGTTTGGGTTCGCAGTTAATGGGCTTGGCTGTTGGAGCTGATACTTATAAACTAAAATTTGGTCATAGAGGTCAAAATCAGCCATGTATTGATGTTGAAACCAAAAAATGTTATCTAACGAGTCAAAATCATGGGTATGCAGTTGATGAAAAAACTTTACCTAAAGATTGGGTAGTTACCTATCGTCACCTAAATGATAATACCGTTGCTGGAATTAAACATACAAGTATGCCGTTTGTAGCAGTGCAGTTTCATCCAGAGGCTGCTCCTGGGCCAGAAGATACTGAGCATTTCTTTAAAGAATTTATACAACAAGTCAAAAAAGGTAAGTGTTAATGAAGAATATTTTAATTTTAGGTTCAGGTGGATTACGAGTAGGTCAAGCAGGAGAGTTTGATTATTCAGGGTCTCAAGCTATCAAAGCATTTAAAGATGATGGCTGTCGTACTATATTGGTGAACCCAAATATCGCAACCGTCCAAACAGATAAATCAATGGCGGATGAGATATACTTTTTACCATTAGAAGAAAAAATAGTTGCAGATATAATAGCAAAAGAGAAAATAGATGCAATCGCTCTTGGGTTTGGTGGGCAAACAGCTCTTAATCTTGGCTTAGATTTATATAAAAGCGGTACCTTAGCTAAATATGGTGTGAAAGTTCTTGGTTCTTCAGTTGAAACTATTGATAAGACAGAAGATAGAGGGCTATTTAGGGACGCCCTAGAAGCTAATGATATTAAAACCCCAAAAAGTCTAGTAGCCATATCTGTAGCTGAAGCTCTTGAATGTGCTAAACAAATTGGCTATCCTGTAATGATGCGATCTGGCTTTTCTCTAGGAGGCTTAGGTTCAAGCCGTGTTAATGATGATAATGAAATGGTTGATAAATGTAGTCAAGCATTATCAGGTGCGCCTCAGGTATTGATTGAAGAATATCTAACTGGATGGAAAGAATTTGAATATGAAATCGTTCGTGATATGGCGGGTAATTGCCTAACGATTTGTAATATGGAAAATCTAGATCCAATGGGAATACATACTGGTGAGAGTATAGTTATAGCTCCAGCTCAAACTCTTAATAATGAAGAACATCAAAAACTACGTAATATTTCATTGAAATGTGCAGGAATTTTTAATATTATCGGTGAATGTAATATTCAGTTCTCAGTTAATCCAGAAAATGGTGACTATCGAGTAATTGAAATGAATCCTAGACTATCTCGTTCTAGTGCTCTTGCGTCAAAAGCTACAGGTTATCCATTAGCCTATGTTGCAGCAAAACTATGTTTAGGTTATAGTTTGTATGAAATTAGTAACCAAATTACTGGTAAGACTACAGCCTTTTTTGAACCAGCACTTGATTATGTAGTGGTTAAGATTCCGCGTTGGGATACTCATAAATTACGCCAAGCAGAACGCACCATCGGGACAGAAATGAAGAGTGTGGGTGAGGCTATGGGGATAGGGCGTACCTTTCCAGAGGCTCTTCAAAAAGCTATCCAGATGCTAAATATTGGTGCTTCAGGGCTATATGACTATCCATGGGTGATTAGTGATGTAAAACATGAAATAGAGTTTGCAACTGACAGACGAATTTTTGCATTATTTAATTGGTTCTTTGATGGTGGTAGCTTAGACGAAGCTCATAAATTATCAAGAGTTGATAATTGGTTCTTAAGTCAGATTGAAGAAATTGCTAAATATGCGATCTCACTAAAAGAGCTTGAATTAAATAAACAAACTCTTTTAAAAGCAAAGCAGCTTGGGTTTAGTGATGTTACATTATCCAAAATTAAATCTATTACAGAGAGCGATATTCGTAAACTTCGATTAAGTTTTGGAATTACTCCGAAAGTTAAGCAAATTGATACTTTAGCTGGAGAGTTTGAGGCTCAGACAAATTACTTGTATCTTACTTATCATGCTGACTATCATGATATTAAGCCATCAGTGGATAATATCTGTATCATTGGATCAGGCCCGTATTCAATCGGATCATCTGTTGAATTTGACTGGTGTACAGTCAATCTTGCTAGGCAATTTAGATCTCATAAAAAAGAAGTTATTATTATTAACTCTAATCCTGAAACGGTATCAACTGATTATGATGAATCAGATCGTTTATACTTTGAGCCTTTAAGCTTAGAAAGAGTTGAAGATATACTTGATTTTGAAAAGGCATTTGGGGTTGTTGTAAGTGTTGGTGGACAAGCCGCAAATAATCTAGCACTACCTTTATTTAAAGCTAATTATCCAATTTTGGGTACTTCACCACTAAATATTGATATGGCAGAAAATCGTGAGACATTTTCTCAGCTTCTAAATGATAGAAATATTGATCAGCCTTTATGGATTAAAGCTGAAGATATTACACAAGTAAGGGCTTTTATAGCTGAAGTTGGGCTACCAGTATTAATTAGACCATCTTATGTATTATCAGGAGCTGCCATGAAGGTGGTTTTTGATGAAGATACCTTAGAAGAATATCTAAAAGAAGCATTTTTGATTTCTAAGGAACATCCTGTTGTTATTTCCGAGTTTATCGAAGATGCTAAGGAATTGGAAATTGATGGGGTTGCTGATAATGGCAAAATACTTATTTTTGCTATTAGTGAACATGTTGAAAATGCAGGGGTTCATTCAGGCGATGCTACTATTATATTCCCTCCAGAGCGGCTATATATCAAAACCGTACTAAAATCAAAATCAATTGCTGATGAGATTGTTGCGGGTCTTAATATCTCAGGTCCTTTTAATATGCAGTTCATTGCTAAAAACAATGAGCTTAAGGTAATTGAATGCAATGTAAGAGCATCTAGGTCATTTCCGTTTATATCTAAAGTAACTGGGCATGATTTAATTGAGATTACGGCAAATGTTTTACTTGGAAAACCACCAAAAACTAAATATAATACGCTAGATATAAAATGCGTAGGGGTAAAATCTCCAGTATTCTCGTATAATAGGTTTAAAGGTAGTAATCCAGTTGCGCAAGTTGAAATGTCATCAACTGGTGAAGTTGCTTGCATTGGGACTGATATACTAAAAACGTTTTATTTATCTTGGTTAGCAACGGGGCAAAAACTTAATGGTAAAAAGATTTTAATTAGTATAGATGATAGATTCAAACAAAAACTGTTACCAATAATCCAAAAGCTATTTAAAAATGGTTGGGAATTTATCGCAACAGAGGGTACGCATGATTTCTTGGTTAATAATGGTGTTGGTTCTCGCTGCGTGTTTAAAGTAGCTGATCAAATTGAACCTAATATCCAAAAAGCAATTATTAGTAAGAGTGCTGACTTGATAATCAATCTTCCACGGGATATTTTTAGTTCAGCAAAAGATTTGGATGGGTTTGCAGTTAGGCGTTTGGCAATTGACTATCATGTTCCATTAATTACTAACTTTCAATTAGCTGAGATGCTTTTAGAGAGCTTGTTACTTCATTATGATAAGCCAGTTGAGGTTAAATCGTATCAACAATATATGTTAAACAATGAGGAATAATATTATGCAAGGTTTAATTTCAATTGCGGATTTGGATAAAAACAAAATTAATGAGATTTTGAAATTATCTAAATTATTTAAAGATGGTTTACGTAAGAAAACCTTAGATGGCAAGGTAATTGCCTCATGCTTTTTTGAGAATTCTACTAGAACAAGATTATCTTTTGAGTCTGCGGTAGTGCATCTAGGAGGCTCTACGATAGGTTTTGCTGATAGTTCTGCTACATCGTTAGCGACAAAAGGTGAGAGTTTAGCTGATACCTTTAAGATTCTAAGTTGCTATGCAGATGCTTTGATTATCCGTCATCCTTTGGACGGCTCCGCTCGTCTAGCTAGTGAAATATGTGATATACCAGTAATTAATGCGGGAGATGGTGCTAATCAACACCCCACCCAAACATTACTTGATTTATTTTCTATAATGGATAGTCAAGGTCGGCTTGAAGGTATAAAACTAGGTATCATGGGAGATTTGAAGTTTGGGCGCACCGTTCATTCATTAGTTGAAGCGGTAAAATGGTTTGGGATGCAATTATATTTTATAGCCCCAAAACATTTACGGATGGGGGATGAAGAATTATTTAATCTTAAAACCTCGGGGATACAGTATTCATTTCACAATTCATTAGATGAAGTAGCTCATGAACTTGATTGTCTATATCTAACTCGTCTACAAAAAGAACGTTTTGTTGATGAAGTGATTTCTGATACTTATAAAGTTAATCTAGCTAGTTTAGCAAATGTGAAACCAAATTTTAAAATCTTGCATCCATTACCAAGACAAGAAGAATTGCCGGTTGAGATTGATAATACACCTTATGCTTATTATTTTGAGCAAGCACAAAATGGTCTATATGTCCGTCAAGCATTACTAGATATTTTATTTACAAATGGGAGTATTGACTAATGAATGATAGAAAACATATTGGTTATATCGAAAATGGTATTAATTTAGATCATATTCCTCATGGAAATGCTTGGTATGTTATGAAAATATTAAATTTATTTAATTCACATAGTCAAGCAGGTATTGGGTTAAATTTACCAAGTAAAAAACTTGGATCTAAAGATCTTATAAAGATTGAAAATAGGGTGCTTACTCAAAATGAAATCGATGCAATTAGTCTATTTTGTACTGGTAGTACTTTGTCTATCATCAAAGATTTCAAGGTTATTGATAAATTCATCTTAGAATTACCTAAAGTTGTTCATGATGTTATTGTTTGTCCAAATAAACGCTGTGTATCGCATCAGCATGTATCGAAGTTTAATACTTTTGTAAATCGTAAAGACATTACTATTGTTAAATGTCATTATTGTGAGAAAGAGTTTAATATTGAAGATATCAGCCAATACAAGTTTTAATGCTACATTATTGTAAAATGTATTTAGGGCATGGACCCCAAACTCTCTACGAACAGCAAAAGGTTATTGTTTGGGGTGACGAAATAAAGAGTGAACAGTATCATAATTTGTTATTCCAGTCCAATAATCCGTCATCCCAACGCAGGTTGGGATCCATGCACTTGCACTATTTTTTGGAGTGAAATATGATCAAAATAACTAATGTTTTAACACCTAATGGTGATAGACAAGATTTTACCTTCGTAAGTAAAAATGAAAAAAATATCGACGGTACAAAATTATTGGCTCTTCCTGGATTAATTGACCCTCATGTACATTTTAGAGTTCCAGGGATGGAAGACAAAGAAGACTGGGTTCATGGTTCTAGAGCTTCTTTTAAAGGTGGCTATACTACGGTTTTTGATATGCCAAATACCAAACCAACGACAACAACCAAAGAACGCCTACATGATAAATTTAGTATTATCAATAAACAAATAGCGGAGTCTAAGCTTCCAATGCGTTACAAACTTTTCTTTGGAGCTGATAAAAACAATTTCCAAGAAATAGTAAAAGTCAAAGATGAAATCGTTGGGATTAAGGTTTTTATGGGTGCATCAACTGGTGAACTACTTATGGATGATGAGAGTAGTCTACATGCAGTATATGCAATTGCAGCCAAATTTAATTTATTAATAGCACTTCATGCTGAAGATGAATTAATCATTCAACAAAATACCAAGAAATACGAAAATGAAACTGATTTTAAGTATCATTCTATTATTCGCGAACCAAAAGCTGCGGTAAAAGCTGTTGAGTTAGTTATTAAACTCAGTCGTATTTATGGAGTTAGATCCTATATTCTTCATTTAAGTACCAAAGAGGAGCTTGATTTAGTAAGAGCTGCCAAAAAAGAAGGGGTTATGGTTTATGCTGAGACTTGCCCGCATTATTTATTTTTAGATGATTCGGTATATGATAAGTTGTATGGCTTTGCTAAAATGAATCCACCACTTAGAAATAGAATCGAACAGCAACATATTTGGGATGCAATTAATGATGGAACTATAGATACTATAGGTTCAGATCATGCACCACATACCTTAGAACAAAAAAACCAGCCATTGTGTAAGTGTCCTTCAGGAGTGCCTGGGATAGAGACTTCATTACCATTAATGTTAAGTGCTTATAAAAAAGATCTTTTAAATTTAAAGACCTTAATTAGCCTTATGCACGATAATCCAAAGAAAATGTTTAATCTAGATAATAATGATGACATTGTTTTTGCTAATATTGAAGATTATCATCCTCTTACAAATGAGCAATTATGTACTAAAGTTAAATGGTCACCTTATACAGGTATGAATTTAACAGGTTATCCTGAATATCTATATACTCAAGGTGAGTTTTACTTTTTGGACGAAATTAAGTCATGATATGAAAATTCAAAGTATTGCTAAATTAGCACATAAATTTAATCCTATAATAAAACTATTGCCAAAATCACTGCAGGTGTTGCTACACTCATCAGCTCGTCTTAAATTTATGGATGAGTTTGTAAAAAACACTGGTGCATCTTTTGTACCTGATTCTAAATGGCAAAGAACTCTCTGGGGGTTAAAATTTCAATCGCCATTGATGAATTCAGCGGGAATGTTTAAAAATGGTGATGGCTATGATGTGGTTATATCTCAAGGTGCCGGAGGTTATATCGGTGGTACAAGTACATATAATCCACGAACTGGTAATATAAAGCATGGTATAAAATTACCATTTATAACATTACCTAATTCACATGTTTCGATAAACACTCTTGGATTACCCAATCTAGGGGATGAGATATTAAGTAAAAAAGTGATAACGAATAACAAAACTTCCCCGATTGGTTGGAGTTTAATGCGTTCTCCTGACTATGAGGAACATATTGGCTTAGAGAATTTAATCAAATCACTTTGGATGTATCATGATAATCCACAGATTGATTTTATTGAAATTAATGAAAGTTGTCCCAATATTTCGGTTAATAGTGAAAATATAACTAATCGCTTAGTTTATATTGCAGAACATTTTTTATCAAAACGCACTCGTCACTTGCCAGTAGTGGTCAAATTATCAACTGATACTGGTATTGAAGTATTAAAGCAAATTCTTGATGTTTTATTTCAAAAGCGTTATGATGGGGTTAATTTAGGTAATACTTCGACTAATTATTCTTATACGCGTCAATATATTTCACCTACTGAATTAGCTCTATATGATTATTATACTAAAAACTTCTCTGGTGGTATAGGTGGCATATCTCTTCGAGATAAATCGTTTATTTTATGTGATGAAGCGATAAAATACCGTGAATTTATAAAGCCTGATTATGAGTTTCATGTAATAAGAAGCGGTGGTGTATTTGGTCTTGATGATATCAAGGCGTCTGATGCAATTGGAATAAGTATGAACCAATGGTATACGGGGTATTTTACTAATTACCTGCAAAATGGTGGTGAAGTTTATAAGAGAGAGTTTAGTTCTTAACTTATTCAAAATATACCTGTAAGAAATCCACCATTTTTATGGTGGATTTCTTACAGATTATTTACATTGTAGCATTGTGATTTTATTTATAACTATCGGAGTAACCGGCACATCTTGGTATCCATTAGCCGAAGTTGTAGGTGTTGCTGCTATCTTATCAACTACCTCAGTCCCTTTAATTACTTTACCAAATACTGCATAGCCATAACCAGCATCAGTTTTATCTTTAAAATTAAGTGGGTTATTGTTATTCACATTGATAAAAAACTGTGATGTGGCTGAATTTACAACATAAGTTCTTGCCATGGCTATCGTATATTTGTCATTTTTTAGACCATTATCAGCTTCGTTTTTAATTGGTGCATTTGTTGTTGCTTGAACCATGTTTTTATCAAAACCACCACCTTGAATCATAAACCCAGGAATTACACGGTGAAAGATTTTGCCCGTATAAAAACCATTCTTTACATAGTTTTCAAAGTTAGCAACCGATATTGGAGCTTTTTTACTATCTAATTGTACTTGTATATTACCTAAGTTAGTGTCAATTGAAGCTATAGGCGAAGTTTTACAAATATTATCAGCAAAAGTATTGGCACTTATTGTTGCAAAACATAATAAAGTTAATAATTTTTTCATGAATTAAAGCTCCTTAATAAAATCTAGTAGTTATTTGAATCGAATTACACTATTATACCTTAAAATAGTATTTATTTATGAATAATTCTCCAATAAACGCCCATACAAATTGAAATTAGCAGTAAGTATGTAAACATCATAGGAATAGTATTTCCAACATCAATAAAACTCAAAATAAATGCTGTTATACTTGTCATCATAATATTTATTAAATACATTGTAGCTGTTGCTGTTCCTGCAATATGGCGAAACAATGATAATCCTTTGCCCATAGACATAGGAAAAAGAAATCCGCAAGTAAAAAACATAACTCCGCTTATAATATTAATCAAATAAATATTGTTATCAAAGATAAAACTAAGAATTACGGCTAATATTGTAAAACTAAAAACTATATTTATTAAAATTAAAAATAATTGTTCAACCGAGTGTTTTTTTAATAAATATCTGCAAATAAAGGTGGCTAATAGAAAAAGTAACCCCATACATAATGCAATATTACCAAAAAATACTGGGGTATAATTTAGTTTGGTTTGGATTAAAAATGGGCCAATTGTGTTAAAGGTAATTATAAGTGAGTACACCGAACCCATTATAATTACTAAAGCCATAAAATGTTTATGAGTTAGTACTTCCATAAGGTTATGTTTAATAGTTTTGATTTTTAATGATTGACGATTAAAATGTGTTTCTGGTACAATAGCAAATACTACTATAAACCCAATTAATGCAATAAGTGCAAAAAAACTAAAACATGCTTGATAACCGAAGTAGTATTGTAAATATCCGCCAATAACGGGTCCAATTACCGGGCCTAAACCAAACATAGCACCAATTAGCACTCCTAAACGCGTTAATTCTGAGCTCGGTAGGATATCTGAAAGTATTGCACGAATTATAACAGCAACACATCCAATGGTAAGACCTTGAGCTAATCTTGCAAATAATACTACTTCAATGTTTTTAAAAATAACGGGTAGTAAACTAGCTGCTACAAAAGAAATTAAGCCAAGACGTATTAATTTTTGGCGTCCCCAAGCATCGGTCAAAAATCCAGTAAAGAAATTTCCAAGTGCGTAACCCAAAAGGTACAGTGAGATAACGTCTTTAGCAATTGCATTTGATACATTTAAGTCTTTTGAAATCGCAGGTAAGCTTGGTGCAATTAAGTCAACTGCCATTCCTACAATTGGCATTAAACAAAGTAGTACCCATGTTATCAAACTCCTACGTTTAGGTGATAAAGCATTCATTATATAAAGCTCATTTATTATAAAATATGTTATTAATATTCAAGATTATATCATATTGCTTTAAAACTACTAAATTCGTTGACGAGTCTAATATTTCGCATATTGCAATATTTAATATTATGGTACAATAATGATATAATATATTTTAATAGGAGTTAATATGAGTGCGTTAGAAATAGACCAATACTTTGATGTGCATAATTTTGTAAAAAAAGCTAAGGAATTTGGTGTAAATGAACAGTTTGCTGAATACGAAGCTCGGCAATTTGAAAGTGCTATCAATAATGTATTAAAAAATACAAAAAAAGAATATAAAGAATTTTTTAATAGTAAAGAAATAGCTACTAAACTAGATATAAAAGAGTTGGAGCTTAAAATTGAAAATGTTAAAAATGATTTGTTGAAATGGCAAGTTGGTATTGGTGTAACTACTATAATTACATTATGTGGGGCAATATTCACTATGCTTAAATTAATGTTACACATCTAAAAAATCTCAATTATCTAAGCATAGGGGAAGCATTATGCAATGTGGGGTTGATGAGGCAGGGCGCGGGCCTTTAGCCGGTGATGTATATGCTGCAGCGGTTATTTTAGATCCGAATAATCCAATTCTTGGATTAAAAGACTCAAAACAACTTACATCCAAAAAACGTGATATCCTTTATGATGAGATTATATCCAAATCTCTCGCCTATTGTATCACTAGTAGTAGTATAGAAGAAATTGATACGCTTAATATCCTTCAAGCAACACTTCTAGCAATGAAACGAGCAATTGAAGGGCTAAAGATTATGCCATCAATGGCGCTAATCGATGGTAACAAAACGCCAGATCTAAAAATACCAGCTGAAGCAATAATCAAAGGGGACACTAAGGTTGAAGCTATATCAGCGGCATCAATATTAGCTAAAGTTACTAGAGATAGAAGTCTAATTATACTTGATGAGTTATACCCAGAATACGGCTTTGCCAAACATAAAGGCTATGGAACAGCAATTCATATCGCTGCAATTAATAAGTATGGCGTATTACCAATTCATAGGAAGAGCTTTGCTCCAATCAAATATATGTGTTAATATATCGGTTATAAACGTATAAATAGAACAGGTTTATTATGCAATACAATCCTCCAGCATTTGAAAAAAAAATTATCGCACCTGATGATTTAATTAATAAAATTTCACAGATAAAACAAGCAACCCCTTTAGTATTTACCAATGGTTGCTTTGATATTTTACATCGTGGTCATGTAACTTACCTTGCCCAAGCTAGAAGCCTTGGTAACTCTATGATAGTAGCCCTAAATACTGATACTTCAGTCAAGCGCCAAGGTAAGGGGGATGATAGACCCATGAATAAGCTTGATGATAGACTAAGAGTAATAGCAAGTCTACAAGATGTTGATTTTGTTACTTGGTTTGATGAAGATACGCCTTATAATCTTATACAGTTAATTAAGCCAGAGATACTTGTAAAAGGTGGGGATTGGAGTATAAATAAAATTGTAGGTAGTCGTGAGGTTTTAGCTTATGGTGGTAGTGTGCACTCTATCCCGTTTTTATTTGATACCTCAACTACTAAATTGATTAATAAGATTCGGCATGTCTAAGATAATCCAATGCTTGAAGTTAATTCCAAAGGCAAAAAATCAGTTTGAACTGGCTAAATTATTGGGTATTAATTGGCTTGAACTACTAGAACTAATTGGTAAAATAAATCAAATTGAAAATGGTTTGATTAATAATTCATCGGCTGGTGGTATAATGTTAACAAGGCCTCTTGATTGGATTACTGATGCTAAAGTAATAAAAAACTTGGCTAAACTAGAACAAAATAATTATACAGTTAAAATGGTAGATGAGATAAATTCGACCAATACTTATATTTTAAACAATATCGGGGCTTTAGATAATAAAACAGTTGTTAGCTCTGAACTTCAATCTGGTGGCAGGGGGCGTAATAATAAAACCTGGCTTAGTAAAATTGCAACTGATCTAACTGTGTCTTTCTTATATTTATTTCCTTTGGAATTTAATTATGAGTTATTGCCACTAGTTGTTGCGGTATGTCTTAACCGGTTGTTGAAGCAATATCGTATACCAAATCTTATTAAATGGCCAAATGATATTTATTCAAAAGGCACTGGAAAAATTGCCGGTATTTTATTAGAAAGCGGTATTCGCGATAATAAGCGTTTTGTTGTGGTTGGAATAGGGCTTGATAATATACTAGATCTAGATAGAGCTTTATTGTTATCTAATCTTATTTATCATATGGAGCATGTGATAACTGAGTATAGCGCATTTGGATTTGCAATGTTTCGGCAAGAATGGTTAGATAATTGCATGCATTATAATAAAAAAGTTAGTTTATATAAAAGTGGTAATTTATTAGATAGTGGAATTAATATTGATTTAACAAGCGCTGGTGACTTAGTCATTAAGTCTAAAAATCAAATTAAAGAGTATAATGGTAATAGTATTAGTTTAACTGCATAGAGAGTATATATTATGGTTGGTATAGTTGTTATAGCGCATTCGGAAATAGCAAATAGTTTTGCTTATTGTTTGGAGCATATTTTGGCGAAGCGTGTTGATAACCTACATATCTTGGCGGTTAAAAAGACTGAGGATAGTGAGAGTATTTGTGAAAGAGCTAAAGAATTAATTGATAAACTTAATCCAGATGAAGGAGTATTGTTATTATGTGACTTATTTGGTGCTACACCATGTAATATTGCTCAAAGGTTAGTAGTTAAAGATAGGGTTGAACTTATAACTGGCTTAAATTTACCTATGTTAATTAGAGCCGTATCTTATGTTAAAAGTGATCTAAGAACTATTGTAGCTAAAGCAATAGAAGGCGCAAACTCAGGGATAATCCATATTAGTGGAGATGCGATATGATAACAAAGACAATCGAAATTATTAATAAATTAGGTTTACATGCAAGAGCTTCTTCAAAATTGGTAATGCTTGCTGGTAAGTTTAATTCGGATATTACTATTACTAAAGATAATAAATTAGCTAATTGTAAAAGCTTAATGTCAGTAATGATGTTAGCTGCAAATCGAGGTAGTAGCATTTTATTATCTGCTAATGGTAATGATGAAGAGGTCGCAATTAACGAATTAGAGGAACTAATTAACTGTAAGTTTGGTGAAGCAGAGTAGTATGAGTATAACCATTCATGGAATAGGTCTTGGCGGTGGTATTACAATTGGTAATGCTTATATTTTAGATAAAAACCTGGACGATGCTACAGCTCATAAATTAGAAAAGCATGAGATCAAAGCGGAGGTTTTGCGTTTTATTGATGCGGTAAACCAAACGCGTCGTGAGTTTGAGTTATTAAAAACTAATATCCCTAAAACAGCTCCAGCAGAGCTTGGATCTTTTTTAGCATTAAGTATTATGATGCTTAGTGATTCCAAAATTGCTAAAGCACCGATTGATATTATAACTGAAGAAGAATGTAATGCTGAGTGGGCAATAAAGCTTCAAGCTGATAATTTGGAGCGTCAGTTTGATGAAATGGAAGATGCTTATCTAAAAGAACGAAAGCATGATGTTATTCAAGTATTAGAGCGAATTTTCAAAAATTTAGAGGGTAATAAGTTTGATTGGGATAACGCTTCCAAATTGGAACAGGGGATTTTGGTGGCTCATGATTTGTCACCAGCAGATTTGGTGCATTTTAAAAACTCTAATTTTAGCGGATTTTTGTCAGAGGTAGGGAGCCTTACTTCGCATACTGTAATCATAGGGCGTAATCTTGATATACCCGCTATTGTTGGTGCAAGTCATGCAAGACAAATTATTCGAGAAGATGATTTAATCATTCTAGATGGTGTGCAGGGTGTCTTGATTATTAACCCTGATAATGTAGTACTTGAAGAATATAAACAAAGACAACAACAGTGGTTAGCTAGTAAAGCTTTATTATATAAAATTCGTAAAGATGAAGCGATTACCAAAGATGGTATTACGGTTGATTTAATGGCTAATATTGATGGTACAAGTGATATAAATGAAGTTACTTATAGTAATGCTTTTGGAGTTGGTCTATTTAGAAGTGAGTTTTTATTTTTAAGTAACGAAGATCATTTGTGTTCTGAAGATGAACAGTTTGAGAATTATGTAAGAATAGCTAGAGCTATGAAAGATTTACCAGTAATAATCAGAACTGCTGATTTGGGTGCCGATAAAAATCCTTCATGGAACTCTAATGTTGGAGCAAGTAATCCAGCACTTGGTTTAACTGGGATTAGGTTGGCGCTCGTTGAACAAAGCTTTTTTAGAACCCAGATTAGAGCCATACTTCGCGCTTCAGAGTTTGGTAATGTACAAATGATGTTTCCAATGATATCTTCAAGTTGGGAGCTTAAACAAGCACTTAATCAGGTAGAATATGCTAAAGAAGAATTAGCAGATGAGGGGTATTCATTTAATCCAGATATAAAAATTGGCGCTATGATAGAGATACCATCAGCTGCTCTTGCTCTAAAAGGTATTTTATCTCAAGTTGATTTCATATCCATTGGTACTAATGATTTGATTCAGTATTTACTTGCTATGGATAGAAATGATGAATCAGTTAATTATCTATATAACCCGCTTCACCCTGCCGTGCTTAAAGTTTTACTTCATATAATAAAAAGTGCAAATCGTGCTAGTGTACCTGTATCAATTTGTGGTGAAATGGCAGGGGACGTTGATTTAACGCGCCTACTTTTGGGTATGGGGTTACGTAAATTTTCTATGCATCCAGCTAATATACTAAATATTAAGCGAGTTATCCTAAATACTGATTTGAGTGAAATTACTAATGCCGTTAGTAAAATTTTAAAGACCGAGAATATTGAACGAATTGAGGAATTAGTAGAAGAGCTAAATGCCGATTTGAATTAAACCATCAAATGAATCGCCCGGCTAAATTTAAATATTTTGTATATTCATAATATGGTAAAATATACGTACATACGATTTTAAAAGGTGTTGATATGTCAATTGCATTACATTTTGACGTAATAGATTATATAGAACAAGCTGAAAAACTTGGAGTTCCACAAGCATTAGCTAAATTCCAAGCTCGTAAGCTTGAAGAAACAATAGATACCATATCTGAACAGACTAATAAAGCTATTGAAGTGGCTACTACAAATATGAAGTCTGATCTAAAAGATAAAGATTTAGCTACCCGGGGTGATGTAGCATTAATTCAAAACAATCTTGAAAAGACCAAGCTTGAATTACAAAAAGAAATTGAAATGGTGAGATCTGATATAAAAACTCTTGAAGTTAAGCTGCTAACCATTTATGGTGCTGGGTTTTTAATTTTATTAGGTGTTTTAGCTAAGGGTTTTCATTGGCTATAGTTCAGCTGTACGCAGATACCACGACATCGTTTTAAGTGCATTTTTGCTTTCATTTTAGAAAATATTTATGATTTAGTATGGTGGGTATAATATGATGAAAAAATATTTGGCGAGTGTAGTTTCTGCATTATTTATTAGTGAGTTAAATGCCGATTTGAATTAAGCTTTTGTCTAATTCATTGGTTTCATTTATAATCCTATTTACTGTTGCATATATAAAGATTAACTCGTGATCTATTTGTTGTTCTGAATACTCCAAAAATGGTAAACCTATTTTTAGATTATCTATCTTATCAAGTCTGCTACGTATTTTTGCTAGTTCCTCCGCTAATTTATTTAATGAAGTAGTTAGTATTTTATCATTTAGTATATCATTATTGTTTAGATCTTGAAAAATAGCATTTAATAAGCGACTGATTCTACGTATATGTAAAAATATACTAGGATAATCAATTTTTGATCTGCTTTCATAGCGAATTTCATCGACCAAGCGGTTAAACTTTGTGATATCGGCAGTTATTTCACTTTCAATTTTTAAAATTCGCTCTCCAATTTCAGGTATTGAATAATTTTTATTAGTAAAAATTTTTATTGTGGTTTCAATTTTTTCTAAAGAGCTACTTATATGTTTAATAATGTTTTTCTTTGCGAAGTTTGGATAAAAAAGTATCATAGTAGATACCGCAATTACAGTACCTATTAGTATAGATATCACTCTATCCATTGCTATTTTTATTCCGTCTGTATTGCCAAGGTCAGTCGATAACACAATTACAATGGTTATAGAACCAATTACTCCAATATAAGAATATTTAGTGTCCATAAAAGAATAGCCAAATATAAAAGTACATATTAAAATGGTAATATCATTTGTAATTTGATTATTATGAAAGATTACTAATACTAGTAGTCCAATAGTAGCTCCAGCAATTGTAGCACTAAACCGTAGAAACCCACGTAAAACTGCACCACCTATTGTAGATTGGTCAAATATAACTACTATCGAAGTTATAAATATCCATAATGGGTGATCAATATGTAAAATTTCAGCAATAGCATAGCCAGTTATCATAGCTAGAAGAATTCGACTACTTCTGATTAGGCGAGACTGATTTAATCTTATATATTTATTAATTAACACCAATTAATACTTCTACTTCGGCATCTAGAAAATTTTTAGCTTTTTCGCCGTAAACTTCAAAGTCTGCATCATACTTACGGTCAAGATTAAGGCTAATTATATATATCCATTTGTCATATATAATACCATCAAGTAAATTTCCTTTGGCAATAACCTTTTTATATACTCCGCCTTTAAAACTTCTGGCTATTAAACCATGTGGAATTGAATCAAGTTTAGTTACCCTGCATCCAATAAATGCTGTATATGGCTTTGTAAAATCACCTTCATAGTCAGTATATACTGCATAGATTGTATTATCAACTTTGTCACTAATTTTTTCCTCGATATTTTCTGAAATAAATTTACTCCATAAACCCTGCATATCCAGAGTTAATTGAGAAATTCCATTAGTATTGGTTCTTATTTGAATCCCAATTAAGTTAAATGGGCTTATATCAATATGTTCCAAAGTTCTCTCCTTAAAAATTAATTATTGGGTTATCCGTCATGGATTTATTTTTGGCAATTAGGGCAGTAAAAGCTATTCCGTTGACCTAGTCTTTTTTCTAAAATTAGTGTACCACATTCGTCACAAGCTTTACCAGATTTAGCATAAACCTTATGAACGTTTTGAAAATATCCCAAACCACCATCAGCAGTTTGATAATCACGAAGTGTGCTACCTCCAAGTGTAATGGCATCTTTGAGTATCTTCCTAATCGATTTTACCAGTAGTTGTGCTTCATCAGAAGTTATGCTATTTCCATCTCTAAGTGGTGATATTTTAGCAAGAAATAATGATTCACAGGCATAAATATTTCCGACGCCAACAACTATATGATTATCCATGATTAGTTTTTTAATTGCACTTTTTTTATTTTGGAGTTTATCTATCAAATATTTAGAGGTAAAATCTTTTTCT
The DNA here is from genome assembly GCA_947446595.1 of Neisseriaceae bacterium. Taxonomy (GTDB): domain Bacteria; phylum Pseudomonadota; class Gammaproteobacteria; order Burkholderiales; family UBA11063; genus Aquella. Next base: position 18,465 of record CANFGS010000011.1, read on the forward strand.
AGTGGTTCTGGTCCTAGTTTTTTAAGTAGGGTACTATTTGATGGATTGTCAGTATAAACAATGAGTCCAAAACGCCTAGGATCATTATAACGTAAGATTTGATTATTAAATACTATATCAAAATGATCATGTTTTTTAACTGGAGTGCTTTTATCATTTAATAAAGTTAGTCGTCCTGACATCCCTAAGTGAATTATAATAAATCCATTGGTTAATTCGAGTAATAAGTATTTCGCACGTCTTTTGATACTAATGATTATTTTATTTACAATATCGTTTTTTAGTGTGGGGCTTATTTTATAACGTAGGCTGTCATTTCTAATGATTAAATCATTTATCTTATTGCCAACTAGGTTACTTATCCCACGTTTTATGGTCTCTATTTCTGGTAATTCAGGCATATCTTATTTTTATTCCTTGGTACATCATTATAAAAAATGGTAGAATGTATAGCTAAAAAATAATTATTCATATTAATTATAAAGTATGATTATACCATATGCATAATTTCAATTTAGCAATCTTAGACTTAATATTTTGGGGTTTGTAAATTAATGAAACAAAAATTACTTATACTATCTTTGAGTGCGTTTATTTTGGGTTGTACGAGTTCTTCGGTACCAGTTTATAATAGATCTGAATTCAAAACTGAAAACTATCAAAAAAATGTAGATAATGCATTAAGTGGTACAAATTTATTGAGTGATTTTGAACAATCTAAAACAGCAAGCAAACAAATTTCTCCAGAAGATATTTCAAATTTAGTTCAAGGCGACTTATACTATAATCAGGGTGATTATGTAAAAGCTTTTCCATTTTATAATCAAATGTCATTAAAGTATAAAGACCCAAGGGTAATTTACAAAGCTATTATATGTTTGGGCCATCTAAATAGTACACCTGAACAAATCAAAATCTTGAATGATTTAGTGCAGCTATTTATTCAAGCGGCGCCAAATTCTAAATTAGCAAAGTTATTTCAAATCAAAATAGCTCTTAACAATAATAATATTAATTTGGCCAAGCAAAATGTAGATGAATTAATCAAAAAAAATCCCAATAACACCCGAGAGATTTTATTATTTATTAGTTCAATTATCAGTGTTGATATAAGTAATTATTCTAGTTTAGATGATTTTGCACTTTATATAGAAAATAATTATGGTAGTTATCCAGAAGCACATTTGGTAGCGATTCTATCTTATTCAGTTACCAATAATGAGGATTTATTATCCCAACAGATAAATTATATTAATAAAAATTACAAGGAATGGTCAATACCGTTATATTGGAGCTTGGATGTTTTGGTACGCCAAAAACATATTGATACTTTAATTAAAATTTTAGAACCGATAGTTGTTGTATCTAATCCTGATAGAACACTTCAAAGTGTTTATGTTGCTGCATTATTAAATTCTTCACAAAATAATAAAGCAAAAAATTATTTGAATTCGCAATTAAATGGTCAAAGACGTAATGATGCATTACTTGATTTAGGTATTTTATACTCAAAAAATAATGACTATAGCAATGCGCTAAGTTATTTTAATCAAGTAACTGAGAGTGAGCCGCAGTTATTGACAGTTTTAGCCCTAGTAAAAGGCTCGATTTATGATTATCAAGGTAATGCAAATCTAGCTATCGAACAGTATAAGCAGGTACAAATTGGTTCATTAGTAGCAATTAGCCAAATTATGTTGCTAAATGCTTATCTAACGCTTGGGGATTATCAACAAATTAATGCAATTTTAGATAAGTATGCTATAGAAAATAAACTTAATGATGTAAAAACTATTTTATTAAAATCTAGTTATTATTTTGGTGAAGGTAAATATAGTATAGCCTATGAAATGCTTAAGAGTAAATTTTCTCTATATCAACAAAATTCAGAATACTTGTATCAATATGCTGCAGTATCAGGTACAATGGGTTACACTAAAGATGCAATTAAGCTCTATAACAAATTTATCAAACAAAATCCAGAAGAGGCCGCAGGTTATAATGATTTAGCATATATTTATGCCAAAGATACCAAAGACTACAAATTAGCCAAGAAATATGCCCTAAAAGCATATGAAATGACGCCAGGAAACCCTAATGTGCTTGATACGCTTGGATTTGTATACTATAAACTAGGTGATTATAATAAAGCTCTTCCATATATTAAGACTAGCTATGAGTTTAACCATGACCCAGAGAGCGGCAAACATCTAATCGCAGTGTATGAGGCTATGAATCGCCATGATCTAGCAAGTCAGATTATTATCTTAGACAAAGCTAATATACAAAAGAAACTAAAAGAGCAGCTTATCGGGCGTGCGGTAACTTTAGTTAGTGATATTCAGTTCGGGGTCCAAGTTAAGTAGTATGAAGTTTATTTTAAAATTATTACCGCTTTTACTAATATTAGTAGGGTGTGCAAGTTTTTATGATGCTACACCAGAAAAACAAGTTGTTATTTATAAAAAACCAGTAGCTATTGAAAGTGGTTTTAATATATCTGGGCGTTTTATAATAAAACAACCGAATAAGAATAATTATGGTAATTTCACTTGGAATAAAACTAATGAATCTGAAATATTGGGTTTTAATTCCCCTATAGGACAAACAGTTGCAGAAATAATTATAGAAAGTGGTATTGCAACACTATACACTAGAAATGAATCATATACGGCTGAGAGTTTTAATGAAGTCATGCAAAAACAACTTGGTTTTGTATTACCTATTAGCTATCTACACTATTGGATACAGGGTACACCTTTACCAAATGAGTCTATAGATGCACAATTAACAGATGGATTTGTTCAATTAGGTTGGAATATCGAGTATTTACAGTGGATAGATACTACTCACCCCGAGATAGTACAATGCACAAAAGATGACTTAGTAATAAAGCTTTTAATTCAGTGGTGAGGGAATAATGACAATAAAATTTGATCGTGAACTAATTGAGAGATGCCAGACCAACGCTCCGCGCTATACCTCATATCCTACCGCCGATAGGTTTAGTTTTGATTTTAACAAAGATACACAAGAAGCTCAATTAAAAAAATTATTTAGTAGAAACTCTGATGAGCCAATATCTTTATATATACATATTCCATTTTGTAATACTTTGTGTTTATATTGTGCGTGTAATAAGATTATTACTAATGATAGAAAAAATATCGCTCGTTATATCACATATTTAGAAAAAGAAATAGAGCTTTATGCCTCATATATAAAAAAACGTCTTAATGTAGTTCAGCTACATTTTGGTGGAGGTTCACCATCATGGATGAGTGTTGATGAAGTTGCTTCAATTATGAACATAGTTAATCGTTATTTTAATCTAGAAAATGCAGAAGAAGTATCCATGGAGATTGATCCACGGCATACTACAGCAGAGTTTATTTATGGACTTCGTGATAATGGTTTTAATCGCATATCAATTGGGCTACAGGATTTGGATAAGAAGGTACAAAAACTAGTTAATAGAGTACAAACATTTGAAGAAAGTCGAGCTGTCCTTGAAGCTGCTAAACAATGTGGGTTTGGGTCCACTAACGTAGATTTAATATATGGTTTACCATTACAGACGCTCTCTGGATTTGAAGATACAATTGATAGGGTAATTGAATTATCCCCTGAAAGAATAGCCTTATTTAATTATGCTCATATACCAAGTGTATTTATGCCGCAAACTCGTATTTTAGAGAGTGATTTACCTACTCCAAGCGTTAAATTAGACACTTTAGCAATGAGTGTTGAGAAGCTATCAGCTGCTGGGTATGTTTTTATTGGAATGGATCATTTCGCAAGACCCGAAGATAGTCTTGCTATTGCACTTAAAAATGGCACTATGCAACGAAATTTTCAGGGGTATTCAACCTTTGCTGACACTAATATGCTATCTTTTGGGGTGTCATCAATTGGATTTTTGGGTGATAGTTATTATCAAAATACCAAAGACTTAGATAGCTACTATAGTTCACTTGATAATGGTGTTTTACCAATACAGCGTGGTGTTGTACTAACTAATGATGATTTATTAAGAAAATATATCATTGGTGAAGTAATGTGCCAGTTTAGCCTTAATTATAGTAAGATTTCTAAGACGTTTAGTCTAGATTTTAGTGAATATTTTGCAACTGAGATTATTGATTTGCATGGATTGAGTGACTTAGGCTTAATTGAAATAACAGATTTTGGCTTTGTTGTTAAAGAAGCTGGCAGGTTTCTAATTCGCAATATCGCAGTCGTGTTTGATAAGTACTATCGAGAGAGTAGAGCGATTAATAAACGTTATTCAAAAGTAATTTAGTAGGGCATGGACCCCAAACTCGATGTGAGCAGCAAAAGTTTTACGTTTGGGGTGACGTTATAATAAGTCTATGGTAAAGGTTTAGGGTGACAAATGAGTGCTATTATGCTACAGTGCACGCTGATATATGAATTATTAGGAAAATTAAAAAATGTTAAAAAATTAATAGCTCTAAATGCTTTTGTAGTTACACTTGGTCTTGCTGGGTGTAATGTAGGTAGTAGCGTCAATCCAACAATTAGTGCCTCAGTTCCAACTAACACTAGTAATACATCTAGTTGTCCAACTTTGACTACTACTGGAGCTACTTGTACGATTTCAGTGGTCTATAATACTAATAAAGTAAGTGGCGTAAGCCTTGGCTACACTCCAAACCCGCTTCCTACTAGCGTAACTAGTAATGGTATGTTTTATAGTACATTTGGCCCTTGTCAGTCTGCTGTTGGTTCATCCTCTGGTAGTACAACATGCACCATAATTATTACTTATACTACTCCACCTGGTGGAGGTGGGACAAATTCTACTATAGCATTTACCTTAGGTAATGCTACATCAAACACGATTACTATTAAAGGAGATTAACACTTTTAATAGTGATTTAGAATTGCATAGATGCTATATCGATTCATGCAACAGCAGAATCAGATGGCAATAATTCATAATCTCTTTTTAAAATCTCTAGGGAATTAGCAAAAAGATGCAATGAAGCAACTGCTTCGTTTTCTTTATTTATGCTCGCTTCAACTGTTGGATACCCTTCAATAAGAACTTTACTTCCTTTTTTGAGATATAATCTAACTATAACGGATAATCGTCCGTTACAGTTAATATGAACACAGTCAGTTTTTGGATCATCTTTACTACCAACACGTACTACAACAGAAAACGTAGCATATTGATTGTAATTCTTGTCAGTATACCATTCAGGATCATGGTCAAGATTGCCAGTTATTATCATTTTTTTCATATACATCACTCTCTTTAAATTATTATTTAAATTCATCTTTTTGGTATTCATTTTACTATTTAACCAATGTATCATTTAAGCATATATTACATAGTACTTAATACCCCTTAAAATAGTAGGCAAAAATCTCATAATTGAATTTATTAAATAATTGTATAATGTTAATATTTGGTTGTAAATTCTTAGTCCATATTTATTTTTAAGTATAGTAATATCTAAACGACTACGCAATACAAAGCTATTTAGTTTTTTGTGTTATTGATGCATACAGCAAAGTAGTTTAGAAAGGCTGTATTAACTAAATTGAAAGGCATGATTTGACTTATGAAATACAAATTTAAAACATTTAATGGTCCTTCTCTTATAAGATTGGTATTTCAATTTGGTAGTGTCATTACTTTTATTGCAACAGTTATTTATTGCCATATTAGTACAATACCTTACTCCGTATCGGTCTTCATGATTTTCTTTACCGCCTTAACTGTGGTAATTTCTTTTTTGTTTGCAAATCATACCACGTTACGTTATTTGTTTTCTACTTTTACTTTACTTATAGCTTGGCGTATTGGAATCTTATACAATATTCCTGATTGGCTAACAATATTATTTGGAATTCTATTTTTAAGCAAAATTAGTTATTTTATTACCATAGCATATTTAGATATTACAAGTACAAGGCCACTCGACAAATATTTACCAGCTCATTATATTTCTACTAATGAATGGCAGCTTTTGTTTGTTAGGTTATATGTTGGTTATGATCTTGTTCCACATTTCACTGAAAAATTATTTGCAGCTAATATTAGGCTTGGTGACGTAGATTCTTTTTCTCAGCTTGGGATATCTCATCCTTTATTTTTTGTGCTTGTGGCTGGTATTATTGAATTGTTGGGTTCTTTATCTTTAAGCTGTGGTATATTAACTAGGGCCGGTAGTGTTTTATTGTTTATTTATCTTGTTGTGACAGCGTTTTTGGGGCATCATTTTTCTGATGGTTTTATCTGGGCATCACCAGGTGGTGGTTGGGAATATCCTGTACTATGGTCTGTTTTGGTGTTAACATTTGCCTTTTTTGCACCGTACAAGTTTTCGGTAGATCAATTTTTACTAAATCATTATAATTTACCCCAATGGTTAGTCTATTTTATAGGTAAGAGAAGGAAAACATTTTAAATCAAAAATATTGCTAGCAATAGATGTGAGCAAGTGAAATATCCTAGGTCTTTGTAATCCAGAATCTCTAGATATGGAGAATATTGATAAAGTGCAGAAGAGGATTTTAAAAATAACTCAAATGATTTTGTGATTTTAAATACCACTATAATAGTTAATTGGTGCGGAGAGGAGGTGTAATTAGCCTCCTTGCACTAGCTATTCAAGCTATGAATTCTTCTACCTGGTAAGGTAAGTATATATTTTAGCATATATTAAAATTTTGTGTACGTTCCGCAAAATTTACAGGGTAAACAAATCTTAATAAGTTGATTAATAAAAGTAAAAGCTATGCTTTTAATCCTACGCTTATTTTAGTTACTATTTCATATACTGAATCTGAGAGGTTTTCTTGGGCAAGAATGTGATTTAGTGCGGTTCTTGCATATTTACGATAATCAGACTCTAGATATACTACTGAACTAAACCCTTGAGCAATCACACTTGCTACATGTGGGTTAAACTTATCAATAATTATTATTTTATCCGCAATAAATGAATATCCATCTTCGGTGTTGAATTTTGGTCCATTTTGAGTGAAGCTTCGTAGTAATGCATAAATCTTATTTGGGTTAGTTGCAATAAATGCTTTATCAACCATTAATTTATTTAGCATATCGGTATTAGTTAAACTACTCATAGCTTGAATTGCAAACCATTTATCAATTACTAATTCATTAGAATTCCATTTATTATAAAACTCATTAAGTACAAGATTTCGTATATCACTACCTAAGTCACGAGTTGCGGCTAATACAGCAAAGCTATCTGTCATATTGTGTGAGTTATGGTATTGTCCTAGAACTAATGTCTCTATTAGCTGTAAGCTATTTGTGTTATTTAGTTTTACTGACAGTGCTTTTATAATATAAAATAAGGCGGTATTTTTAAGGCTTCTACGTCCAGAATCTCTAAAGTTATACTCATTATCCATACTTAAGTTTATATTATAAATTTCCATCCAACTATCAAATAGATTGTCACCTATCAAAACTGCAAAAGTATTGATTGCTTTGGCTAAAATCTTAGGGTTTGCATCTTTAATAGATGGTAATAGTTCACCAAATGTAGGTAATTGTAGAACGATAGCTCTAAATTCAGGTGCTAAATTAATGTTATTGATTAAATTTTTGCAACTTATCCAAAACTTACTATCAATTGTAGTGTCAGTGTTTTTGTTACTAATTTTATTATATAAATCAATAATATTATTGCGAATTAAAATTTGTAATTGCTCAAAGCGGTTAAACTCATCACTATCATGGTTTACTAAGTGAAGTCTCTCATTGTCGGTATATTTGAAATTAAGATTAATAGGAGCACTAAACCCACGTAATAATGATGGAATTGGAGGCGATTTTATATCTTTAAATACAAATGTATTATTAGTGTCAGTTAGTAGAAGCACTAGACCATCGTCATGATATACATATTTGCCACCAACAGGGGTTATATTGGTTAATTCATGACCACTACTATCAAGTAGACCTATTTTAATTGGAATCAACATTGCTTGTTTATTAGTTTGTCCTGGGGTATCAGGAATAATTTGTTCGAAACTCAAGGTGTATTCATTATTTTTATAACTCCCAACTACATTTACTATAGGAGTGCCTGCTTGTTTATACCACAACATAAATTGACTAAGTTCAATATTATTTGCATCCATCATAGCTTGACAAAAGTCTTCGCAAGAGGCTGCTGTGCCATCATGGCGGTTTATGTATAATGCCAAACCTTTTTGGAATCCATCAGTACCAAGTATAGTTTGATACATTCTTACTACTTCAGAACCCTTTTCATAGATTGTAGTAGTATAAAAATTATTAATCTCCATGTATGATTCAGGTCGTACTGAGTGTGCAAGAGGGCCAGTATCAACTGGAAACTGTGATTGACGCAGTTGCTTAACATCAGATATTCTTTTTACACCTCTATTGTTTAGGTCTGAGGTAAATTCATGATCACGAAATACTGTAAGCCCTTCTTTTAGGGATAACTGAAACCAATCTCGACAAGTTACGCGATTCCCCGTCCAGTTATGAAAGTACTCATGCCCAATCACTGCTTCAATCAAGATAAAATCATTATCAGTAGCAGTATCTTTATCCGCTAAAATATATTTGGCATTAAATACATTAAGACCTTTATTTTCCATAGCCCCCATATTAAAATCATGGGTAGCTACTATCATATAGTTATCTAAATCGTACTCCAAATTAAAGCGATCTTCATCCCACTTCATAGCAGTTTTTAATGATTCCATTGCATGTTTGGAGCGTTTTAGGTTTGCTATATTATCACTATAGATTTCTAAAGCAACATTACGCCCAGAACGAGTTGTGTATGTATCTTCCAGTAGATAAAGGTTTCCAATTATTAGAGCAAATAAATAACTTGGTTTCTTGAATGGATCTTGCCATTTTATTACCTTGTGCGTCTTCTCATTAAATTGGGTATGTTTTTCAAGGGTAGTGGTATCAGCTAGTATTCTATTGCCATTTGATAATACAGTATTAAATGTACCATCTTTATATATAATTGTGGTGCTAAATGTAGCAAGGACATCAGGTCTATCTTGATAATAAGTAATCATACGAAAACCTTCCGGTTCGCATTGGGTGATTAGGTTGTTACCACTAGCATATAAACCCATACAGGTTTTGTTTTCATACGGATAGAGTAGGGTTGTTATATTAAGAGTGAATTCGTTAGGTAAATCATTTAAAGTAAGTGTATCTTTAGTTGGTAACTCATCAATAGCAAGACTGTTTTCATCTAATGATACTGATACTAGCTTCGCTTCCCCATTAAGTATTAAACTACGAGTATTGGTTTTAGGGTTTTTATAATATTTACTAACATTGATAACTTCAACGGTTTTATTATCATTAACAATAAAAGTAAGGTCAATAGTATCTACTAGATAATCAGTTGGGCTATAATCTTTTAAGTATTTTATATTTTTATCCGACATTTTTTAGATCCTTTATTTTATAAGTAAGTGGTGGTTTATTTATATATTCTTTAGTTTGCATCTCTTTTAGACGGCTTAGTGTACGAGCAAATTCATCAATTAAGTCACCTGAATGGTAAATTTGCTCCAAGCTAATATGTGTAGATAGTGCTATTTTTGCTTGATTATCATATAAGACATCAATTAATAAAATAAAACGCCTAGCAATATTTTTATCTACAATTGTAGGAATATCGCTTATTATAAACCATTGATATTGTTTAATTAGCATTAGATAGTCAAGCTGACTTCTTTTATCTCCGCAAATAATATTGAAATCAAACCATATTATACTACTACTTAATTGGATAAATGGGATTTGTCGTGAATTAATTTCTATAGAATTATCTTTATCTATTGCTTCATCTTTAGAAATACTATGAAAAATTTTATCTAATAAAGTATTAGGGTTTTGCTCGTTAATTATAAATAAATTATTGGTGCTATCATGTAGTAGGCGGTAGTCGTTAGAGCTCACCAAATTGATTATATTAAGTTTGGTATTAAATAGTTCTATTGCAGGCAAAAAGCGTTCACGCATAAGCCCACCAGAATATAAATCATCTGGTTTTGAATTTGAGGTCGTTATGATATAAATATTTTGTTCAAATAAGCTTCTAAATAGATTGTTTAGTATCATTGCAGTTGCAATATCATTAACTAGCATCTCATCTAAAAAAATGATTTTATATTGCTTACTTAAATTTTTTGCAACTATATTTAGAGGGTTATCATGGGATTTTAGAGTACTTAACTCATGCTGAATTTGGTACATAAACTCATGAAAATGCATCCTTGTTTTTGCCTTGTCCGGGAATGTGCGATAGAGTTTATTCATAATCATTGATTTACCACAGCCAACTGTTCCATAAATATAATAGCCTAAGTATTTTGGCTTATTAAACCAATCTTGAAAAAAGCTTCTACTATTAAATTTATTAATGAAATTATCAAATTGTTGTAGAATACTTAGTTGTGCATTGTCAAATTCAAGGTTTTTGTTTGTAGTTTGTTCAATATACCAATTTTCTAATGTTTGCATGCTATTGTGTAATATAAAATAAAGAGTATATTTTAGCTTATAATGTTAATCTCTATGTAAGGTATTTTAAAAATAATGATTTCTGATCCTCGTCAATATACAAAAGCATATCCTAAAACTAATATAATAATTCAAACAGCACTTGATATTAAGGATAATAAGATATCATCCAAAGATTTGGATGATATTATTGCTATTAAATTACGTGATGAACAAGATGCATTAATTAATGTAGCACTTAATTTAGCTCCAGATAATAATACGGCCTCTCTTATTTGGAAATCACTAAACCGTGCAGTTAATAATGTAGAACTCAGTAGAGCTAATATTTTTGCTATTCCTTTGATTTTAGTTGCAGGTAGCAAAACAAAGTCGCGTTTGAAACCACAAATCGATACTGAAAAACTTAATAAATTTTTTAATGATAATAACTTATTTTTACCAAATAGTGATTGTTTTATATCAGGTAAATTAATTGATCCGAATACTATCTCATCTATAAAGTACTCGCAGTTATACTATTGGGTACGTAATTTACAACAATCAAAGCTCTGGTTACCAATATCTATTGAAGGTAGCAGTATTGAAACTCTTAATGAGGGGGTTTTTTTACGGTTTTTGATTGGGGTTGGTATTGATAATAATGATTCAAGTGGAGTCGATGCCAAAGCCATACAAGATAATTTAATGGGGTTAATGAGCTTAATAGGTGATGAGCTTAAAACAGATGGAGTTACATTATTTCCAATTCCTTTTGCGCCAGTACCAATGTCTAGTGCATTTGCTGTTGGAGTAGAATATCGTACTGAGATTGCAATATCAGTTGCTATAAGTAATATTGTTAAGAAAATGCGTGAAGAACGCTTAACTCCACGTGCCATAATATCAACACAAGGGGAAGCAATTAAAATCATAGTGAAACCTCTTGAAGACTCAGAACTGTTGGAAACAATATTATGGAATTTATCTAGATTTATAAGCTTTGAAGAAACGCTACAACAAATAACTAATCTACTTCATGACATAGGTATTTCGTATGAATTCAATATTGATTAAACAAATAGATGCAATATTGCCTCAAACTCAGTGTACTAGATGTGGGTACCCTAGTTGTCTAGACTATGCAACTGCTGTTGCTAATAATGAAGCTGAGATTAATCAATGTCCTCCAGGGGGTGATGAAGGGATTCATAAATTAGCAAATCTTACTGGTAAAAATCCTCTTCCGCTAAATCCACTAAATGGTGAAATAAAACCGCGTAGTATTGCAATTATTGAAGAAGATAAATGTATCGGATGTACTTTATGTATCAAAGCATGTCCAGTTGATGCGATTCTTGGTAGTAACAAAATGATGCATACTATAATCACCGATAAATGCACAGGATGTGATTTATGCGTACCTGTTTGCCCTGTGGATTGTATAATAATGGTAGAAGCAATTCCTAATGGATGGACAGATAGTCAAGCCGAAATTGCCAGGCTTAATTATGAAAAACATAAATTACGGAAAATCAGAAATGAAGAAGCACGCCGTATAAGGCTTCTTGAACAGTCTAAACGCTTACAAAAACAGTAAAGGTTTTCAGTATGTTGAGGTTTTTGCTTGATTTAATACGTGACCAGCCATTAATTGGGAGTAAATCCTTTCGCACAAGGCTTTTGAGTAACGAATTATTAAGTCCAGGATTATTACAGTTTTTACTAATACTAGCTATTTTAGTAAATATATTTGGAATACTTTTTCCAGTATTAGGCAGTAATGACTCATATTTTTATGGTGTTGTAGCAAAGCATATCATTGAAAATCACGATTGGATAAATCTAAGTTATGCAGGTCACGATTGGCTTGATAAGCCACATTTTCCATTTTGGTTAACTGCTATTTCATATAAGATATTTGGGATTAATGCCGTTGCATACATCCTACCAGGTTTTATATTTTACCTAATTGGTGCTCGTTATACCTACCTACTTGCTAGACATTTATACACACCTGAGGTGGGTGTTGTTGCTTCGATATTATATTTAACTGCAATTCATTTGATGTTGTCGGCTATTGATGTTAGGGCTGAAGCATATCTATTGGGTGAAATTATCCCAGCTTGTTACTATTGGCATATCTATAACCAAGATAGCTCCAAGAAATTGGTTATGCTAAAGGGAGCCATATTTACAGCTCTAGCTATTATGACCAAAGGTGTATTTGTTGTTCTTACGGTTTTTGGTGGGGTTGTGTCTCTATGGTTGTATAATCGCCAGTGGAAAAATTTTACTAATAGTCGTTTTTTATTAGCATTAGCAATGTCTTTATTATTTATTACTCCAGAGCTATTAGCTTTGGTATTACAATTTGACTTACATCCTGAGAAAGTGGTTTTTGGTAAAACGGGTGTATCAGGGCTAAGGTTTTTCTTTTGGGATAGCCAGTTTGGTCGTTTTTTTGATAATGGGCCAATCACTAGTGGACATATATCAAATGGTATAGGTCATTACTTCTATTTTATTCATACTTTTTTGTGGGCTTATTTACCATGGAGTATGGTTTTTTTCGTTGCATTATATAACATCTATAAAGATTTTAGGCTGTCGCCAGATCTACCTAAGGTAAATGAACAAAAAAACAATCATATATTTCTTTTAGGATCGTTTATCCCGACTTTTCTTTTATTTAGTTGCACAACATTTCAGTTGGATCATTACACCAATATTTTAATTCCATTTGCTACAATAATTTCTGCCAACTGGATATGTAATAAAGCAACTCGCTTTGTTACGCATCCAGTATTTTATATTCAAGTTATATTGTCATATATTTTATGGTTGGCAGTATCAATAATGGCAATACTGGTCTTTAACGGTACTTTGTTTGTATTAATGATTAGTATCTGTGTGTTAACTATAGCCTTATTTGGAATATTTAATAATAATCGTCAATTAAATAAATCTATGGTTTATCCAGTTTTAGCAATATTATTAGTATTTTCATGTTTAATGTTAATTGGTGGACGTTTATACCTAAGATATGATGCGGGATATAAGATATCTGAGTATTTGGTTAATCAACCCAAACTTACCTTAGTTGATTATCATGTTGACTATTCATCCCTAGAGTTTCATAATAAAAATCCGTATCTGCGTGTTGAAAGCCTATCTGATTTAGGCGTGATGAACGAATCTTATTATCTAGTAATACATAAAGAAACTTGGAATGATATCCAAAAATCTATAAATACTGGCAAAATTATTGGGACATTCCCGTGGATACGTCAGGAGAAATATATCCCAACATTATTTAGTTTGGATAAACGTAATAAAGATACCGAAGAACTAGAGTTGGTTTTAGTTCCTGAAGCAAGTGTAAATAAAAAAAATATAAAGAGAATAGATGAATGACCCAAAGATTTTTAGTAGTACTGTTGTCTTTAATAATTCTTAGTGTTTTTATTTTTTATTCACCAATAATTGATCAATATTTGGCCAATTTGACATACAACCATGTTACTCATGAGTTTTATGGTGAAGTACATCTATGGTGTAAAATGGTTTATTATTCTATCCCCGTAATAACTGTTTTTCTTATTATTTTTTATCTATTTAAATTTATAAAAGGTGGAGTAAATACCAAGGTTGTCAGAAAACAAGCCGCTATTGTATTATTATCACTTTTATTAGGTCCAGGACTTATAGTAAATACGGTATTTAAAGATCATTGGGGTCGTCCGCGCCCTTATCAGGTAATGCGTGATGGTAAAGTGTTTTCACCTGTATATGAACCCCATTGGGGCCATTCATCTAGCAATAGTTTTCCTTGTGGACATGGTTCAATAGGGTTTTTTGTCGGGGTGCCATTGCTTGCAAGTGGGCGAAGAAAAGCTGGTACAATACTTAGCGTGGGGTTTGGTTCACTAGTTGGATTGGTTAGGATGTTACAAGGGGGTCACTATTTAAGCGATGTTGTTTTTTGTGCGGTTTTTGTCTTTTTATCGTTTGAGTTAGTTAATTATAGTATCAATAGATTTACGAAAAGTAGTTGAATATGGATAAAAAAGTACAGTTGTTCTTTGTGGCTATAATTATCATTAATTTAATTTTTAATGGGCTATTTCAGCTTCATTATGATGAGGTTTATTACTGGGTATGGGGGCAAAATTTAAGTTTATCATACTATGATCATCCACCAATGATTGCTTATATGATAAGGCTTGCAATACTTTTGGGGGATGGCGAATTTTTTGTAAGACTACCAGCTTTGGTAACTACAGCTATTACTATCTTAGTACTTTACAAATTAGCTCTTAGAATGTTTGATCAAAAAACAGCTAATATTACTGCTATACTTTTATTGTCTTGTCCTCTTATTGAGGCGATGTTTTTTATTGTTACACCCGATTCACCACTTCTTATGTTTTGGGCGCTTACCTTATATGTTCTATATATTGGTTTATTTGAGAATAAGGTTTTATATATTTATCTTGCTGGAATTTTTGCAGGGTGTACGCTATTATCAAAATATACTGGAATACTTATTTTCCCAAGCGTATTTTTGTTTTTAATCGTTAATAAAAAATTTCGCCATTATCTATTAAAAAAAGATATTTATTTCGCTTTTATTTTGGCACTGCTTATTTTTTCACCTGTAATTATTTGGAACTATCAACATGAATGGGTATCATTTGCTTTTCAGCTTAATCATGGTGTTGCTAGTTCTCACAAATTAAACATCCAAAGTTTTGGTGATTTTTGGGGCGGAGCAGTACTTTTAGTTAGTCCAATAATATTTATTACTATGTTTATTTATATAATTTCTCACTGGAAGACTAATATAGCTACTCCAAAATTAGCTTTTTTATTATGTACTAGTGTATTTGGTTTTTTATTTTTTGCGTATTGTAGCTTTTATAAACATATTGAAGCTAATTGGCCAGCACCAGTATATTTATCAGGAATTATTCTCACGTCATATTGGTTAGCTTTAGCTAATAATAAATGGGTTTGTAGATTTAGTGTAGTATTTATTTTTATTTTACTATTGCTTGGTAAATTTCCTTTATTATTTGCGCCTAATCAAATACATAACAAAGTACCGGCACTAAACGCTTTTTTTGGTGAAAAAGAAAATATACTGAATTTAAGACCATATATCAAGCCAGATACCGTTTTAATAGCTTGTGATTATGGTAATGGATCTCGAGCAATGTACTATCTTGGCTTGGAGCATGTATATGTTCCATATAAATTACCATTTTCTAATGAGTTTAGGTATTTAAATCCAGAACTAAGCCCTGATATTAAAGGTGCGATATATATATGTGATAATGAAGATACTAATGCACTAAATATAATGCATAGCTATTTTAGGTCGATACATCTTATTAAAGATATTACTTATTCTAACCAAATTGTTGATAGTAAATTATATATATATCAAGTAAATAATTAATTTTTTTTGAGGCAAATATGACTAAGCATCTAATTATTGTAGCAACTTATAATGAAAAAGGAAATATTGAGAAACTTCTTGGTGAGATATTTGCCGTAGTTCCTGACATTAATGTTTTGGTGATTGATGATAACTCACCAGATAAGACTTATGAAATTGTAGAAGAGTTGGCTCATGATAAATATAATGATAAATTATTTCTTATGAAAAGAGCCGGTAAGCTTGGTCTTGGTACGGCTTATATTGCTGGATTTAATTGGGGGATTGAGCGTCAATATGATGTGATTATGCATATGGATGCTGATTTTTCTCATAACCCACGTTATATACCTGAATTTTTTGAAGCTATCAAGACCAATGATTTGGTTTTAGGTAGTCGTTACATTAAAGGTGGTGGAGTTGTTAATTGGGGCTTTAAACGTAAACTAATGAGTATGGGTGGTAGCCTTTATTCTAGAATTATATTAGGCCTAAAAACTCGTGATCTAACTGGTGGCTTTAAATGTTTTAGACGTAAGGTACTTGAGACAATCGATGTTAATAACCTAAAATCAACAGGGTATTCATTCCAAGTAGAGACTACTTATAAAACATTTCTAAATGGTTTTAAGATTAAAGAAATACCAATTATTTTTGAAGACCGTATTATTGGTCAATCAAAAATGTCATCAGGAATATTTGTTGAGGCTTTATTGATGGTAATTAAATTAAAACTATCAGTAAAAAAACCTAAGCTTAGATAAGAATTGTTCCCACATGTGCCGTATGATTTAATATTTTGATGAACCCAATTATAAAGGCCAGAGTTTGCTTATGGCTTTTGGGGCTATTTAGTTAAAAACGGCACACGCACACCATATGAAAGCTACTCCATATTAATTCATCATAGGTTCAAAAATACTATTCAACTACGCGGTAACCGCAGGAACATAATTATTATATCACTCTTCATTTAGCAAATTCAAACTATTTTTATATTAAATTATTATTAAATTATCTATTACTATGCACCTAATATGATAAAATATCAGCTAAATATGATTTTTGTTAGGATATTATACAAATGCAAAGAAAATCTCGGCCTAAATTTTTGGATCTTTTTACTCTAGCTCCAAAGATGTCTGTTACCGCAAAAATTTCAATTCTACATCGTATCTCAGGTGTTTTACTCTTTATTTCTATACCTTTTATCTTGTATGTATTACACCAGTCTTTGGTGAGTAGCAGTTTTTACGATTCATTATATGGTGTTGTTTCTAATCCAATTATCAAATTAGTTTATCTTGTTTTAATCTGGGCTTTTATTTATCATTTATGCTCTGGGGTAAGGTTTCTGTTTTTAGATAAACATATTGGTGTTGAAATTAAAACGGCAAAGACTACCGCTAAAATAGTAGTGGTTATTAGTCTCTTCTTAACTATTGTCTTGGGAGTTCTGATATGGTAAGGCGTAATGTAACGGGTGCTGGATATGGTTTGGGTGGCTGGATACAACAAAGGGTAACTGCGATTATTATGCTAATATTAACAATAGTGTTTTTTGGGTTTGTTGCTTATTTAGCACTTAATGTGGATTCGAGTATTACATCATGGCAAACTGCTTTTAGCTGTAGCTTTGTTAAAATTTTTGTGCAGATATTTTTTGCTTCATTAGTACTTCATGCATGGGTTGGAATTCGTGATTTGTGGATGGATTATGTGACTAATGACGGGCTTAAACTAACGCTACATGTTCTAACTATTTTATGGTTAGTTATTTGTTTAATCTATTCAATTAAAATTATTTGGGCTTAAGGGATATAAATATGACTTTACCTATTATGAAATATGATGCAGTAATTGTTGGTGGTGGTGGTGCTGGGTTACGTGCTGCTCTTCAGCTATCTGAAGCTGGTGTAAAAACAGTTGTATTATCAAAAGTGTTTCCTACTCGTTCTCATACAGCAGCAGCTCAAGGTGGGATTTCAGCATCTCTTGGTAATGTAGAAGAAGATAACTGGCATTGGCATATGTACGATACTGTAAAGGGTGCTGACTGGCTTGGAGATCAAGATGCAATTGAGTTTATGTGTAGCAAAGCAGTTGAAGCAGTAGTTGAATTAGAACACTTTGGCATGCCATTTGATCGTTTAGAAAATGGTAAAATTTACCAAAGACCCTTTGGTGGCCATATGGCAAACTTTGGTAAAAAACCAGTTAGACGTGCTTGTGCTGTAGCTGATAGAACGGGACACGCTATGCTACATGCTTTATATCAAAGAAATGTCAAAGCTAATACTCACTTTTTGGTTGAGTGGATGGCTCTTGATCTAATTCGTAACAAAAATGGTGATGTAATTGGTATAACAGCTCTTGAAATGGAAACTGGCGAAGTATTTATAATTCATGCTAAAGCGGTACTGTTTGCAACAGGTGGAGGTGGTCGTATTTATCAGTCATCAACCAATGCCTATATCAATACTGGGGATGGAATAGGTATGGCATTACGAGCTGGATTGCCAGTTGAAGATATGGAGTTTTGGCAATTTCACCCAACTGGATTAGCAGGTTCTGGAGTGTTAATTACCGAAGGTGTTCGTGGTGAAGGTGGTTATTTACTTAATTCAAATGGCGAACGCTTTATGGAGCGTTATGCTCCAACAGCTAAGGATCTAGCTTCACGTGATGTAGTATCTCGTGCTATGCAAATTGAAATTAACGAAGGTCGTGGTTGTGGTAGCAACAAAGACTATGTATTATTAAAATTAGATCACTTAGGTAAAGATGTTATTGAGCAACGATTACCTGGTATTCGTGAGATCTGTTTACAGTTTTTGGGAATAGATCCAGTAAAAGAACCAATACCTATTGTACCAACTTGTCATTATATGATGGGAGGTATTCCAACGAACTATCATGGTGAAGTGATCGTTCCAGAGGGTGTCGATATGGAAAAAGTTGTTAAAGGACTATATGCAGCAGGTGAATGTGCTTGTTCTTCAGTTCATGGTGCAAACCGCCTGGGTACTAATTCACTACTTGATTTAGTAGTATTTGGTAAAGCAGCTGGTAATTCAATGGTAGAATATATCAAAGCTCATAGTGAGGAACATAAAGATTTACCTGATGATGCTGCTGATTTTACTTTAGCACGTCTAGCTAAACTTAATGATTCAAAAAATGGAGAGTCGTTAGGTGAATTAAAACGTGAAGTGCAGGTAGTGCTACAACGTCATGCAAGTGTTTTTAGGACGCAGAAAGTTTTAGAAGAGGGTGTTCAGGAAATCGAAGCACTTGATAAAAGAGCACAGAATATCTTTATTAAAGATAAATCCAAGGTATTTAATCTAGCCCGCGTAGAAGCGCTTGAATTTGCTAATACAATTGAAGTTGCAATAGCTACTATGATTTGTGCTGAGGCTAGAAAAGAATCGCGTGGAGCTCATGCAAGGGAAGATTTTCCAGAACGTGATGATGATAATTTTATGAAACATACTTTATACTACAAAGATGGACGCAAAATAGTTTATAAAGACGTACATACTAAACCATTGTCAGTGGATTATATACCACCAGCAAAACGTGTTTATTAATAGGGGATTGATATGAATACCAAAAAATTTTCGATTTATCGTTATAATCCAGAAGTTGATACTAAGCCATACTATCAGGATTATGAGGTTGAACTTGCTAAAGAAGATACTAAATTATTGACTGCGTTGATAAAAATTAAAGATTTTTATGATGATTCTTTTACTTTTCGTCGTTCATGTCGTGAGGGTGTTTGTGGTTCTGATGCACTTAATATTAATGGTCGTAATGGACTTGCTTGTTTAACAGATTTAGACTCTCTAAAAGAACCTATCGTGATTAGACCTATTCCTGGATTACCTGTAATTCGTGATTTAATAGTTGATATGACACAGTTTTTTAATCAGTATAATTCAATTAAACCATATGTTATTGATGATAGAGCAATGCCTGAACGTGAGCGTTTGCAATCTCCGGAAGATAGAGAACAACTAAATGGTGTGATTGAATGTATCTTATGTGCTTGTTGTTCTACTGCTTGTCCATCATTTTGGTGGAATCCTGATAAGTTTTTGGGACCTGCAGCATTGCTTCATGCTTATCGCTTTATCGCTGATACTAGAGATCAAGCAACAAGTGAGAGGCTTGATAATCTTAATGATCCGTATCGATTGTTTAGATGTCATACTATTATGAATTGTGCTGATGTATGTCCTAAGCATCTAAATCCAACTAGAGCTATTGGAAAGATTAAAGAAATTATGGTAAGTAGAGCAATTTAGTTTTATGGATTATGTAGCATTTCAAAAACTCAAATGGCATTCCAGGCGTTCAATACTTGAACTTGATATCTGTTTTGATAAATTCATCCAAAGTGGTGGTCTTGATAGCTTAAATGAAAATGAATTACTTGCATATCAAGCATTGCTTGAATGTGATGATGGTGATTTAATGGTTCTATTACTTGGTAATGATGTTGTTGATGATGAAATTACTCAAAGTGTGGTTGATAAAATAAGATTGAAATAAATAGTTAAAATTGTAAAGGAAATAAAATGACTGATAAAGTAGTTAAAATTGATTTTGGAGATGGACGGGTAGCTGAAATGCCTATTTTTAAGGCAACTATAGGTGAAGACGTTATTGATATGCGTGGTCTTGGTAAGTATGGAATGTGG
Source organism: Neisseriaceae bacterium (assembly GCA_947446595.1). GTDB lineage: Bacteria > Pseudomonadota > Gammaproteobacteria > Burkholderiales > UBA11063 > Aquella. The sequence continues at coordinate 39,136 of CANFGS010000011.1, forward strand.
AGTTACGACCCTGGGTTCTTATCAACTGCAGCTTGTGAATCAAAAATCACTTATATAGATGGTGAAAAAGGTCAGTTATCTTATCGTGGTTATCCAATTGAACAATTGGCTCTTCATTCAACACACCTAGAAGGCGCATATTTATTATTATACGGTGAATTACCAACCAAAGCTCAAAAAGAAGAATTTGAGAAATCAGTAATTAATCATACTATGTTAAATGACCAATTAATTAGTGTGTTTAAGGGATTTGGACGAGATGCTCACCCTATGGCTATGATGACTGGTATTGTTGGCGCTCTTGCTGCGTTTTATCCTGATGCTTTTGATTTTAAGAGCGAAGAGCATCGTAAAATTTCGATCATTCGTTTAATTGCTAAGATGCCAACTGTAGCTGCTTATTGCTATCGTTATACACAAGGGTTACCTTTCATGTCACCGTTAAACAAGCTATCTTATGCTGAGAATTTCTTACATATGATGTTTGCTACTCCTTGTGAAGAATATGTTGTTAATCCTGTAATAGCTAGAGCATTTGATCGTATTTTATTACTTCATGCGGACCATGAACAAAATGCGTCCACTTCAGCAGTTCGTTTGGCTGGAAGCTCAGGTACTCATCCTTTCTCAGCTGTTGCTGCTGGGGTTGCTTGTCTATGGGGGCCATCTCATGGTGGTGCTAATGAAGCGGTACTTAAGATGCTTGATGAAATTGGGGATGAGTCAAACGTTGATGCTTATGTTGCTGGAGTGAAAACTAAGAAATATCGTTTGATGGGTTTTGGACATCGTGTATATAAGAATAATGATCCAAGAGCTAAAATTATTCGTGAGACTTGTTATGAAGTTTTAGATGTACTAGGTAAGAATGACGATCCATTATTTAAATTAGCCATGAAATTAGAAAAAGTAGCCCTATCAGATCCGTATTTTATTGACCACAAACTATATCCAAATGTGGATTTTTATTCTGGTATTATCCTGAAAGCTATAGGTATTCCAGTATCTATGTTTACCGCAATATTTGCTTTAGCTAGAACCGTTGGATGGTTATCACAATGGCAAGAAATGATTACTGAGAAAGATTTGAAAATCAGTCGTCCGCGTCAGTTATATACTGGTTATACTGCACGTGATTACGTTAGTATTGATAAGCGAGTTGCAGGAGTTTAATAATGGCAAATAATGTGCCTAATATGCAGGATAAATGGCGTAATTCTTACTTATTTGGTGGGAATGCAGATTTTGTTGAAGAGTTGTACGATAGCTATTTAGAAGATCCTAAAAGTGTAGAACCTAAATGGCAGAATTATTTTAATTCTCTTCAAGATGGTAAAACAAAAGATGTATCACAAAGTGTAGTTAAAGAAAAATTTGCAATTATAACTAGTAAACCTAATCTAGTTTCTAGTGGTGGTGATATTAGTGATGCTCAAACTAAAGTATGGCGCTTTATTGAAGCGTATCGTACCGTTGGTATGGAGTATGCACAGCTTGACCCATTAAAGCGTCATGATAGACCAAAACCAGCAGAGCTTTTGGTTGAAACTTATGGTATTCAAAATGAATTAGACAATGAGTTTTATGTTGATTTAGACCTTTGTACTTCGAAGAAGTTTAAGCTAAAAGATATTGTAAGTAGGTTTGATTCTATTTATTGTGAAAATTCTGGATTTGAGTTTGGGCATATTGCAGATTTAAATGAACGCTCTTGGCTTACTCAATATGTAGAAAATAACTATCTAAATTTCAAAGTGCCATCTACTGAAAAAATCAATCTACTACAGAAGCTTACAGAGGCTGATGGTTGGGAAAGGTTTTTACATACTAAGTATGTAGGACAAAAAAGATTTTCTCTTGAGGGAGGCGACGCTCTAATCCCAGCTCTTGATAGAATTATCAAAACTGGTGCTAAAAGTGGTGTATCTGAAGTATATATTGGTATGGCTCATCGTGGGCGTTTAAATACTTTGGTTAATATTGTAGGAAAGTCTCCACAAAAGATTTTTGATGAATTTGATAGTAATTATCCGCATTATGATTTTGTTACTAGTGGAGATGTTAAATACCATAAAGGTTATAAATGTAATTATGTAACAGAGAGTGGTTTAGTTAAGACCGTTCTAGCTTATAACCCATCGCACTTAGAAATAGTAAATCCAGTAGTTAACGGGATGATTAGATCTAAGCAAGATACTTCATCCAATACCGATGGTATTTTGGGAGTGTTAGTACATGGGGACTCTGCACTAATTGGTTTAGGTACCAATCAAGGTGTGCTAAATATGTCACAGACACGTGGATATAGTGTTGGTGGCATGATACATATTGTTGTAAATAACCAGGTTGGGTTTACGACTTCTGATATTAGAGATAATCGTTCATCTAGATACTCTACTGATATTGCTAAAATGATTGAATGTCCAATAGTTCATGTTAATGGGGACGATGTAGAGAGTATAGCTTTTATAATGGATTTGGCTATAGAGTATCGCCTGAAGTACAAAAAAGATATCTTTATCAATATAGTGTGTTTTAGACGTCATGGTCATAATGAAGCCGATGATCCATCATTAACTCAACCGTATATGTATCGCTTAATAAAACAACACCCTGGAACTCGTAAAGTATATGCGAATAAGCTAGTGAGTGAGGGTGTAGTTACTGATACTCTGGTTGATACCATGGCTGAAAACTATCGTTTGGCATTAGTTAAAGGTACTCATGTTAATTCAGATACAATGAAAGCTCTAAAATGGTATGATAGCTTTGATACTAAGCTTTTCCTAGCAGCTACCGAGAATGATAAAGTAAATACAGCAATTGATTTACAAACTATATCTAAAGTCACATTGGCAGTAACTACATTACCAGAGAATTTTACTCCACATCCGACTGTTACAAGATTAATTGATAGTCGTCGTCTAATGGGCACTGGAGAACAAGCTGTTGATTTTGGAATGGCTGAAATGCTTGTCTATGGTAGTTTGTTGCTTAATGGTATTAGTGTTAGGATGAGTGGAGAAGATACTTGTCGTGGTACTTTTACGCATAGACATGCTGCATGGCATGATATAAACCGTAGTGACGTAAATGATAGTGGTTATTCTCCTTTGGCACAACTAGAAACTAATAGTAAGCTAAAAATGTATGATTCAGTTCTAAACGAAGAGTGCGTACTTGGTTTTGAATATGGTTATAGTACTCAATCACTTCGTGATTTAGTAATCTGGGAAGCTCAGTTTGGTGATTTTGCCAATGGGGCACAGGTTGTTATTGATCAATTTATTATTTCAGGTGAAGCTAAGTGGGGTACACTTAGTAATCTAACTATGATGTTACCGCATGGCTATGATGGTCAAGGGCCTGAACATTCTTCAGCTCGTGTTGAGAGATTTTTGCAACTATGTGCAGAACAAAATATCAGAGTAGTTATGCCGTCAACCGCAGCTCAAATGTTTCATATCTTGCGTAATCAGGCATTAACAAACTATATCAAACCTTTGGTTATATTTATGTCAAAACGTTTGTTACGATATAAAGATGCTATGAGTTCGATTAATGATTTTGCTACAGGTGAGTTTAAGAAATTGATACCTGAAGTTGTAGCCAAGGCTGATAAAGTAGAACGAGTTATCGTATGTGCAGGTCAGGTTTATTATGATTTTTATAATGAAAGATCACGCCTAAAACTTGAAAGTGCAGTTGCGATTATTAGACTTGAGCAGTTTTATCCATTCCCAACTGAGATACTCAAACAAGAGTTAGCTAAATATACTAAGGTGACTAAGTTTATTTGGGGCCAGGAAGAGCCACACAACCAAGGAGCTTGGTTGATGCTACGTGATAGCTTGGATGCTACGATTGATGGAGTTGGTAAGTTTAGCGTCGTTAGTCGTCCTCCTGCAGCAGCTCCTGCATGTGGTTATAGTAATATTCATACTAAAGAAATGGCTGACCTACTAGCAACAGCATTTGCCTAACAAAAACTGATGCTGACTACTTTATTCGCTCGTCATCCCAAACAACAACATGATGCTGTCTAAATTCATTGGTCATCCCAAACAACAACATTATGCTGTCTAAATGTGAGTTTGGGATCCATGCCCTAAAAAGCGTAATTAGAGCAAGAGTATGGAGCAAAGCCTAACTGACAGATAAATCTTTAATGGGCGATATGTGGCACAGTAATCACTTTTAGTTAACTAATATATAATCAAACGCAATACTTCAAATACATGAAATTTACTATTAAGGGTAAAAGTTAATGCTGTACAATGAGTTAAACACCAAATTTCAAGATCTGAGGGCATCAAACTTTAAAGCAGGATATGCAGAAGTAGGTGTTGCCATGTTAATTAAGCGAGTATTTGCTAATTATCTTGGAGTTTCTGATGAATTTATAGCAGATGACAGTTTTATACAACCATGCGTACCATATAGAGATAAGACAGAGATTAGTGGCTGGTCTTATGTGAGTTTGTATGCTTATGATAATAATGATAAGCAAATTAAGTTAGTTTTAGATTTTGAAAAAATTAAAATACCAAGAGAAATCTTGAATTCTGCACCAGATGATATTAAGGTGATGTTGCCGACTGAAATAACTAACGGTAATTCACAAGATCTTTCTAGCGTATTTGATTATATTAAATCTAAGCCAGAGTATAGTGATTTTGGTATTAAACTTAGTGAGTTTGATAGAGCATATAGTTTAAAGCAGTATCATTTTGACAGTGTAACGAATAATGGTTATTTTATTTTCTACTTAGGTATATGTTTTGCAGAATCAGAAAATAGCGTTCCTAAAAATATTAGAACAATTAAACTTGGAATAACACTACATAAAAATAATATAGTAGAATTAGCTATCTTTGATACTGAAGCAGAATATGAAAAAATTTGTTTTTTGCTAGACAACAACAAAAATAGTGATGATTTTCAAAAAGCAGCACATTTAATTCCTGATGAAGTGCTGGAGAGGATTTTTATACGATATAAATGGTTTATGGAAAAAGATTATAACTACTATTATAAGCAAATTAATTCTATTAAAGATAAAGCATATTTTGAAGAATCATCAAAAACAGTGAATATTCATCAACCAAATTATATATATGCAACTAATTCGACGGCTAATGTCGAACAAAATCGCAAAGGTGATAACCAAATAAATAATGCAACTAATTCAACAGGAGTTGTTCAATCAAATAAGAAAACTAACTTGAGGTTTAATGTAGCTATAAAAAAATTAGCACCAAGCATATTTGGAAGCGCTATAGGTACTGGAATTATATTAAACATATCAAAGCTAAACATTGTTTTTAAGCATATATATTCTACTTTGGTTAAGATTTAAGTAATGAGTAGCAATATACTTATCTACAAAACTTAAGATGGAATTACAAAAGTTGAAACTTTACTTGTTGATGATACTGTTTGATTGACACAAGCTCAAATGGTTCCGTTATTTCATCGAGTAAAACTAATATTAGTGAACATGTTTTTATTGAAGGTGAATTAGCTGAAGATTCAGTTGTTCGGAATTTACGAACAACTGCCACATATGGCAAAAATTATAATACTAAACTCAACTCATAATATCGTCGGTGGCTTTTTGTACGGTATCTGTCAAAGATACCTTTTTCCCATAGCCGATTTTGAATATATAATTGAAATAGCTAATTAAAGCGTAAAATAAGAAAAATCCATAGATAACAAAATCAGGGTAGACTATAAGTAAGGTTAATACTAGTAAGAATATTAATAATACCCGAAAGCGTCCTTTGTGGCGTACGTTAAGCTCTTTGAAACTATAGAATTTTATATTACTAACCATAGATAATGCAGCTATTAGTGTTATTAATGTCCCAGTAATAGTAAAAAACATTCCACTAAGATGATATGTAGCACAAATATAGATAAATCCAACTACTAAAGCTCCAGCAGCAGGTGATGGTAAACCAATAAAATAACGCTTATCTGTAGCATTTAGCATAGTGTTAAACCTAGCTAACCTAAGCCCGGCACAAGCACAATAAATAAAAGCAACTAACCAACCAATTTTACCAAAGTTATGTAATTGCCAGTTAAATGCAATCACAGCAGGAGCAACTCCAAAGCTAACCATATCAGCAAGACTGTCTAGTTCAGCACCAAATGGAGATGAGGTATGAGTTAGACGTGCAACACGACCATCAATACTATCTAAAATCATTGAGAAAAATATAGCAATACCAGCAGCCTCAAAGTTAGCTGATATTGATTGAATGATAGCATAAAACCCACAAAACATAGCTCCCAAAGTGAACATGCTAGGAAGTAGATATATGGGTGAACCCTTAGCTCTTGGGTGATTAAATTCCATAGTTACTATACCTCTAGTTTAGCAATTATTGTATCACTTGCCGATACTTTTTGCCCAATACTAACCAATACTTTAGTATCAAGTGGTAAATACACATCTACTCTAGAACCAAAACGAATAAATCCATAACGTTCTCCACGAGATAAAACCTTACCTACACCAGTATAACATAAAATCCTACGTGCAATAAGCCCAGCTACTTGAACAACACTAATACTTTGCCCATTAGCAAGTTTTATAACAATACCATTTCTTTCATTCTCAGTTGATGCTTTATCAAAATCAGCATTAACAAATTTTCCTGGGTTATAACGTAAAAAAGTCACTTCACCGTCAACTGGTGAACGATTGGAATGTACATTGAATACATTCATAAATATACTGATTTTCAAAGCTTCAATATTTTGATATTCATCATGGGATTTTTCTATACAAATAACGCAACCATCAGCAGGAGCAAGAACAGCATTAGCTTCACTTGAAATCTCACGTTTAGGATCTCTAAAGAATTGAATTATAAAAACCGATATTAGTATAAATGGTAATGATATCCAAAAATTACCTAGATACCAAACTAATGTTGTAATCAATACACTAATTATGATAAAAGGCCATCCTTCTTTCGCTAGTATAGGGTGAGGGTAATATTTCATTTTAACTCCTTAATTGTCAATATGTTGAATAAGATCATCAATAGTTGATGATTTGTGTGTTGTTGATTCAGAAACCTGAGGTGTACTAGAGTTTTTATTAGAAGATTCTGCTATTTGTGCACTTGCAATTGAATATATATGTGTTGCTTGTGACTCTTCTTCATGGCTAGGCTCAGGCATGGTAGGAGTATCTGAAGGCTCTGGAACTGGTGTTGCTGCACTAGTTGGAGCTGAACCATCATATTCATACTCATCATTGCCTTTCCATGTCTCATTATGTAGTACCTTTATCCCTTGAGGCATAGGTAGAGAAGTTTCAGGCATACCATTTAGAGCTTGACGCATAAAGTTTATCCAAATTGGTAGTGCCAAGGTAGCGCCAAATTCATGTGATCCTAGGCTTTTAGGTTGGTCATATCCCATCCAAACAACAGCTAATAAATTTGGTGTATAACCATTAAACCATACATCCTTAGCATCGTTGGTCGTACCAGTTTTACCTGCTATATCATTACGTTTTAATTCACGATAAGAACGAGCACCAGTACCGTAACGAGCCACATCTTGTAAAATACTATTCATAATAAAAGCATTTCTAGGATCAATTACTGGTGGGTTTTTGTGTATATCTATAGAATCAGTTTTGGCTATTACATTACCTTTATTATCGCTTATGGTTTTAATTAAATATGGTGTTACTAAATATCCACCATTAGCAAATACTGCATAAGCTTGTGCCATTTGCATAGGGGTAACTTCACTTGCACCAAGAGCAAGTGTTAGATATGGTTGGAATTGAGATTTATTAAAACCAAATTTTGTTATATAGTCAATCGCATATTGAGGGCTTATTTGATTTAACATTTTAATAGTTACTATATTAACTGACATGGTTAGTGCTTGTCTTAAAGTAATAGAGCCTAAAAATTTGCTATCATCATTTTTTGGGCACCATTGACCACCACCATCACCACCACTAGGGTAGCAAATCTCACTATCTTCAATCACAGTATTGGGAGATAATCCTTTGTCTAGTGCTGCTGAGTAAATAAAAGGTTTAAATCCAGATCCAGGTTGTCTCATGGCTTGAGTAATATGGTTATAGTTATTATGTGTAAAATCAAACCCACCTATTATTGTCTTTATTGCTCCATCATTGGGGTTGATTGCAACTAAGGCACCTTCTACACTTGGCATTTGAGTAATTACCCATTTTCCATCAACATTTCTAACTCTTATTACAGATCCACGTGTAATTTGTTTATTCCCACCTGAGTTTATAAATTTACGCACAAAATCAAGCTCTTTGCCTTTAAACTCTATTTGATTGCCATTACGGATTTTGACTTTGATAGTGTCTTTATTTACGTCTGTAACTATAGCAGCACGTAGATCTCCAAAATCAGATAATGAATCAAAAGATGACATCATTACTCTATTAGTAATTTGGTCGTTATCGGCATCTTTAAGGTTTAGCTGTTGTTCTGCACCTTTGTACCCATGTGAAGTGTCATAATCTAGCACACCATTTCTAAGTGAGTTATATGCTGATTGTTGCATTTTACTATCAATAGTAGTATATACCTTAAAACCATTAGTATATATATCATCACCATATTTATCATACATCATTTGGCGTACCATTTCAGCAGCATAACCCCCAGCATCAGTTGCATCTTTATTGGTGCCTTTGGAAACTTCGATTGGTTCATTTATGGCTTCAGTATATTGCTTTTCAGTAATTAGACGATTAGCCTTCATACGCCCAAGTACATACATTTCTCGATCATGAGAGCGGCTCTTATTAACTACTGGGTTATAAGCTGACGGAGCTTTTGGTAATCCAGCTAAAACTGCGTATTGAGCTATAGATAGTTGATCTAATGACTTACCAAAATACGATAGGGCAGCTTCGCCAAAACCATAGGAGCGTTGTCCTAAGTAGATCTGATTAATATATAATTCTAATATTTGATCTTTAGTTAATGATTTTTCCATTTTATAAGATAAAAGTACTTCATTAAATTTCCTTGAGTATGTTTTTTGTGACGTTAAAAAGAAATTACGTGCTAATTGCATGGTTATGGTACTAGCACCAGATTGTTTACGACCTGATATTATATTTAGTCCCAAAGCTCGAATAACACCAATATAATCAATACCGCCATGCTCGTAAAAACGTTCATCTTCAGCAGATAAAATAGCATTAATTAACATTTTGGGAGTGTTTTTAAAACTAGTAAAAACCCGATGTTCTTCACCAAATTGACCAAGTACTACTCCATCACTAGAATATACTTGAAGTGGCAGTTTGGGTTGATAGTTTTGGAGTTCTCCCATACTTGGTAGACGAGGGTATGTAACAACAACCATAATAAATAAAATACCAGCGGTAGCTACAGATAGCCCAAATACCAGAATAATTAGCTTTAGTATAATACTTGGTTTTTTGTCAGCCATATTTATTCCCATTCTATAGTTGCAGGAGGTTTTCCTGAAATATCATAAACAACTCGATTAATGCCCTTAACCTCGTTGATAATTCGATTAGCAACCATTGTTATAAATGTAAATGGTAGATTAGCAACACTTGCAGTCATAAAGTCATTGGTTTCAACAGCTCTAAGTGCAACTACATAATCATAAGTTCTACCATCGCCCATAACACCAACTGATTTCACTGGTAAAAATACCGCAAAAGCTTGAGATGTCTTTGAGTATAAGTCAGCTTTACGTAGCTCTTCAATAAATATAGCATCAGCTTTTTGTAGTAATTCTACATACTCACTTTTGACTTCACCTAAAATTCTAACACAAAGCCCAGGTCCTGGGAATGGGTGCCTAAAAATCATTTCATGAGGTAGTCCTAAACTAAGTCCCAAAGCTCTTACTTCATCTTTAAATAATTCACGTAGTGGCTCTAGTAGTTGTAGGTGTAGCGATTCTGGTAGTCCGCCTACATTATGGTGTGATTTAATAGTATGGGCTTTATTACTTCCAGCCGATTCTATTACATCAGGATAGATAGTTCCTTGAGCTAACCATTTGGCATCAGAGAGTTTTCCAGCTTCTCTTTGGAATATCTCAACAAATAAACGTCCGACTATTTTTCGTTTTTGTTCTGGATCAGTAACCCCTGCTAGGTTGTTATAAAATTCTTCTTTAGCATCTATCTTAATTAAATTTAATCCCATATGCTTTTGGTAAGTACTCATTACTTGTTCAGCTTCTTGGTATCTTAATAGTCCATTATCAACAAAAATACAGATTAAGTTTTTACCAATTGCTTTATCTATCATTACCGCAGCAACTGAGCTATCAACTCCACCTGACAAGGCCAAAATAACTTTATCTTTTCCAACTTTTTGTTTGATTGCATTAATTGCAATATCTGCATAATTTGGCATAGTCCAATTAGCAGTGCATTTAGCTATTTCTATAACAAAACGGCGAAGTAATTCAGTACCTTGTTTTGTGTGAGTAACTTCTGGGTGAAATTGCACTCCATAAAAGTTACGCGTTTCATCAGCCATAGCAGCAATAGGGCATGACTCATTGGATGCGATAACCCTAAATCCAGAGGGTAATGTTGTTACCTTGTCGCCATGACTCATCCATACCTGCATAAACGGTTCTCTGTTTTTATCGCCATCTATTATGCCTGATAATAATTTTGATTGGCAGTTAAAAATTTCGGCATAGCCAAATTCACGACTATCAGAGCCTGTAACCACACCACCTAGAGTACTTGCCATTATTTGCATACCATAGCAAATACCAAGTATAGGAATATTTAGTTTGAAAATAGATTCATTTACTTTAAGAGTATCTGTTGCATAAACCGAATTTGGTCCACCAGATAAAATAATCCCACGCGGGTTGTATTTCTTAATAAAGTCTTCACTTACATCACAAGGGTGAATCTCACAATATACATTTAATTCCCTAACTCTTCTTGCTATTAATTGGGTTACTTGTGAACCAAAGTCTAAGATTAATATTTTATCATACATGGATTAGAGTTCCTTGTGTTTGTCCGAGAACTGAATCAAGCAAACTATTTACTTTGAATATATTACAAACATCAATGTTTACTTTATGAGTACGACATAGGTCGAAAGCTGACATATCCATCACTTTTAGGTTTTGTTTTATTGCCTCATCAAAAGAAATGTTGTAATATTTAGTAGCTGTTAAATTTACTTTTGGGTCAGAGTCGTAGACCCCATCTACTTTAGTAGCTTTTATCAGTATTTCTGCATTCATTTCTATTGCTCGAAGAGCTGCGGTGCTATCAGTTGTAAAAAAAGGGTTTCCAATGCCACCAGCAAAGATAATTACATTTCCAGACTCGAGGCGACTAATCATACTATCATGATTATAGCCTTTTACCATATTGGTAATTGCGAGTGCTGAGTATAATTTAGATTCAATTCCAGCATTAGTTAAAAAATCTTTAAGTGCGATACCGTTCATAACTGTAGCAAGCATACCCATAGCATCAGCATTTGCTCTATTAAGTCCTAATTCAGATCCATTGATACCACGAAATATATTACCACCACCAATAACAATACCAAGTTTTACTCCAAGGTCAACTACTTGCTTTATCTGAGTGATGATAGCATCAACCGTTGCCTTGTCAAACATTGTATCTTGCTCTCCCATTAAAGCTTCGCCAGATAATTTGAGAAGAACACGTTTATATTTTACTGTTTGCTGCATTTGACACCTATTATATAGTAATTAATATCGATATTATAGCAAAATTAAGATTTGTACACGCGATTAATCATTAGTGGAGTTATCACTGAAGTAATTATTACCATCATTAATATCGCGGTAAATATGGTATTATCAATTAGTTGGAGTTTCAATCCGGCGAGAGCAAAAATTACTCCAATCTCACCGCGTGGTACCATGCCAAAACCAATTAACCAGCGATTGAAGTCTCTAGGTAATATTATTCCAGCAAGGCTTTTACTTATTATGGCAAAAAAGCTAATTGTAACTGCGAGCTTTAAAGTTTCCATATTAAGAGCATTTATAATATCAATTTGCATACCAGCATAAATAAAAAATATTGGGGTCATTATCCGTCCAAGAGGGGATATTAAATGTATTATATTGCTATTACTATCATCAAGATATATCTGTGATTTACTTTGACGAGAGATGGTAGCATATTTTACGAAGTATTTTTCTTTAATTAGTAATCCCGCCATAAAAGCACCAATAATAGATGCTAGCCCAATAACTTCAGCATACCATGAAAGAAATAAGCAAAACACCACCATAGTTAGCGTCAGCATTTCATCTTTAATACTAATTTTACTAATTAATTTATCAATTGTAAAAGGTAGTACATATATACCTAAGAAAGTACTGATAATAAAAAACGCTGCTACAGTTGATAGTATAATAAGTATTTCATTTATATTAATATTTCCACCTAGTGAAAAAGCGCTAATTATTGATAAAAGTATTAAACCAACAATATCGTCAATAATAGAAGCACAAAGTACTATCTGACAGGATTTATTTTTGATAATTCCCATATCTTTAAATACGCTAACTGAGATTCCTGTTGAAGTAACTGCTAGGACTGAAGCTATAAATAGTGAAAATGAAGTACTAGGCTTTGAGATTATTAGTGGTGCAAGTACATAAAACCCTAGTAAAAAAGGGATTATAACACCAGTTGTTGCAACTATTATTGCATGGCGTCCTGATTTTTTGATTTCTTTAATATCAGACTCTAAGCCAATTTCAAATAAAAGAAAAATACTACCAATTTGTGCTAGAAACTCTAAAGTATGATTACTTGTTATTTGCTTAAAAACCCCAATATTATAATGTGCCAAAATTCCTATAATAGAGCCAATTAGGATTTGCCCAAGTACTACGGGTTGCTTTAGTTTATTTATAGACAAGGCGAGTATCGCAAAAATAAGTGTAAAAATCAAATAAAGTAGTAAATCACTTGACTCAGATTGGTGTAATAATGAAGTTAACATATTTTATCCTTATGAATGGTTAGCCTTGAGAGTAATATTCCAATTTCGTATAGTAGGTATAGTGGTATAGCTAGCATGATTTGCGATATTATATCCGGCGGAGTTACAATTGCTGCAATAATAAATACAGCTACAAACATATATTTACGTAAGCTAATCATTTTTTTATATGTAACTATCTTAAAATAAATTAATAAATAGATAATAATTGGCATTTGAAATGCTATACCAAAAATAATGAATAAACTAAGCACTAAATCAAGGTATTTATTAATATCGGTGAGCATTGCTATATCTGGAGCTTTGATTTTAGTTATAAAATTAAATAAAGTTGGTAAGACTATATAAAAACAAAAAGCCATACCAAGTATAAACAAGAATAAAACTGATATAACAGTAATTAACATTAATTTTTTCTCATTGCGATATAAGGCTGGTGTTATAAACCGCCATATTTGATAAATAGTATTGGGTAATGAGATAAATAATGTAATTATCATAGTTAGCTTTAGTGGGACAAAAAAAGGAGATGTCACATCTGTAGCAATTAAATGAGAGCCTACTGGTAGATATGTTAAAAGTGGTTTGGCAAGAGCATCATATATATTATTTGAAAAATGAAATAATGGAAGAAATACCACTAAATAACCAATAAGTATATATATAAAGCGTCGTCGCAATTCAACTAGATGTGAAATAATATTACCTTCATTCATTTTCTTTAAAATAACTCTGGATCTTTGTCAAATTCAAGTTCAGGTTGTATTGGTTCATTTATATAGCCGGTATTTGGTATATCAATTAATTCATTTGTTAGAATGTTATTCTTGATTTGTTGATAGCCATCAATTAGAAGGTTTTTGGTGTTATTTAATTCATTAAAACCACTTTGTTGATATACTTCCTGTTTAAGATTGCTCGCAAAATGTCTAAATGCTATAATAAACTTACGGATTTTAATTACAATATCAGGCAACTGTTTGGGGCCTAGCACCAAAAGTGCTATTATTAAAATAAGTATGATTTCACTAAAACTAATGCCGAACATTTTTTATTTCCTATAAATAATTTTTACGTCACCCCAGAATCTGGATGCCATCCCAGCATAGGCTGGGACATCATGCCCAAGTAGTACAAGAGCATGGATCCCAAACTCTATCCAAACAGCAAATTATTCTTGTTTGGGATGACAAAAAAAGATATTTGGGTGTTGTGGAATGAAGTTATTTCTCGTCTTTATCATTGTTAATTGATTTTTTGAAGTTTTTAATAGCTTCACCCAAATCTTGTCCCAAAGTCTTTAATTTACTAGTACCGAATATCAATACTACAATAACTAAAACTAATAACCAGTGCCATATACTAAAACTTCCCATTATTTTACCCCTTATAACCTAAAACATGCACGTGTAAATGAAAAACCTCTTGTCCGCCATTGACACCAGTATTAATTTGTACTTTATAACCAGATTTTAGACCTAAAGATATTGCCAATTCATTGGCTTTTAGTATTATTTTACCCATAAGCTGTTGATGATTATTTTGTAATAAAAGCATTGATTCAATATGAGTTTTTGGAATTATCATAAAATGCACTTCTGCCTTAGGGTTTACATCATAAAAAGCAAGTATTTCATCATCCTCAAAAATGATTTTAGCAGGAATTAACTTAGCTATTATTTTACAAAAAATACATTCTGACATTAAGCGCTCCTAAAAAACTATCATTTACCACTTATTTTAAGTACAAGCTTTATGCTATAATCATGGCAATATATAGTATTATAAATCAATTTTTTATAATTGTGTGGGTTTCGGATGTTAAGGATTGTTCTTTATGTTTAAAAAAGTATTCAAATTAAATTTCAAAATTATTATAGTAGCATTGCTATCATTGGTTTTATTGCAATTGGTTACTGCTTATATATTTGGATTTATAATTAAGACGCAAATGGATATACAGTATAAACATTTGAGTGATTATACACTTATCCAAGTAAAAAATCATAACTATCATAGAGGTATTTTTAGCTCTGATGAAACTACTGAAATATCACTTAATAGTCAAGCCTTAAATAAAGTTCTAAGTATGTTACCCAAATCAAGTGGTGAGTCTATCACTGCTATAGATGATAATAAGTACACTATTAAATTTGCAAGTCATATTGAGCATGGGATTTTAGCCGGCATTATAAATGGGTATTTTGTACCAACTCTTGCATATTCTAAAACCAATATTACCTATCCAGATAAATTAAACTCCATGCTAAATGATTTTTTTAAGAATCAAACACCAATAAGTATTAACAATATAATTTATCTTGATAAATCTGGAAAGTTTTTATTGAATTCCCCTAAATTTAAATATAAAGAAGCAGTTTCTGGTATCAATGTATCTTGGGGCGGGATGAATATGTTATTCAAATATAATGGGAATTTTGATAAATTTAGTGCGGATTTATCTATTCCTAATTTTGAATTAATTGCACCTACTAAAGGCTCTGTGGTAATTAAAAACTTTGTATATAAGTCTAATTCAAGTAAAAGCCCCAATAATATTGATGTTGGTGATACCAAGCTAACCCTTAATGAAGCAAAAATTAAATGGAGTGATAAAATATCTATTGGGTTTAAAGTTGGTGACTTGCTGCATTTATTTACTGGTTTAAATACTGTTCAGTTCCTAAATGGTATTGATGCAATTGATCCTAATAGTTTCTTATTTACTAATATTTCTTATACTTCTACAAGTAATGATATAAATAACTTTTTTAATGCGAATGCCGATATTAAATTTGAATCTTTAGTAACAAATGAGCATGCTTATGGACCTATGAATTTAAGTGTTGGAGTTAACCATCTAAATTCAAAAGGATTTAAAGATTTAACTAATCAAATAGCTATTGTTACAGCAGAGTCAGAATCAAGTGATTTTAAAGAAATTGCTAAAACTGAGTTTATCAAAACACTTAAAAAAGGATTTGGCCCAATTTTAGTAGATAGTCCAGTAATAGCTATTAATAGCTTTACACTTAACACTCCTGATGGATTAGTAGATGTTTCTGGTAATGCTACTACCAAAGATTTTGCACTCACAGACATGAATGATGAGAGTAAATTTATGGAGCATATCGTTATGGATGCTAAGATAAGTATGCCAAAACCAATAATATCATCTTTATTTATACTACAAATGCAGTATTTATTGAGTGCTGGAAATGCTCAAATGGATCAGCAAAGTTCTGATGCTCTGGCAAAAGTAGCTAATATTTTATTAGATAATCAAATCAGCATCTGGGGTAAAAAAGGCTATGTTAATGAAAGTGGTGAGTTATTATCAACACATATAGTAATGAAAGATGGGACGGTTTTACTTAACGGTATTATTGGTGAGTAAACAAAATAATAAAATCCTAGCTGGTAACTTTTTATCCTTATTTAAAGTCCAGTTTCTTGGGGCTTTAAATGATAACATCCTTAAAAATGCTTTTATAGTTTTATTAGCATTTTACTCATCTAATATTTTTGATCTTCCCAAAGCACAAATGCTAAATCTAGCGTCATTTATTTTTATTATGCCATTCTTTCTTTTTTCTTCATATGCTGGTAAACTAGCAGATAGTTCTGATAAAGCAAAATTAATACAAATAATTAAATTATGTGAAGTAATGATAGTAAATAGTTTAGGGATAGTGGATGTTAGATAAAGATGATAATAAAATAATCTCTCATAGTACTATATCACAAAGCTTTGAGAAAATCCTGATTGATATAAAAAAACGATTACTTGATAATAAATTCTCATCTGAGGATACGTTAGTAAATATTCAATTGCTAGATAAATTATCTAACTTTGAGCTTGGTCGTTTTTTATTAACTAATAAAGGTCTAAATGGTTATTGGACAGATTATATTTTAACGTACCCCAAGAAAGCAAAAACTTTTAATATATACAATTTTGAAAAGGTTTTTTTAGAGAAATTACCTACATTATGCGCAACCCAACAAAGGTTTGATATTTTTTTAAATTTAAATCAGCAACAAGTCAAAAACAATGCTAAACTCGCGTCTATTCCATCTGGTCTTGGTGGAGAGCTTTTTTATTTAGACCTAAGTTCAAATTTAAATCTTGATTTATATTTAATTGATCTTGATAATACTTCACTTGAAAGTGCTAAACTAGTTGCTAATGAAAGAGGGTTAAAACAAAATATTCATTATATTCAAGAAAATGCATGGAAAATTAACTTTAAGAATAAGTTTGATTTAATTTCAAGTAATGGACTTACTTTATATGAAGCAGATGATAATAAAGTAATCGAATTATTTCAAAAATTCTATGAAGCACTAAATTCAGGTGGATTATTAGTTACTAGTACCCTAACTCCACCAAGAACCCTGGATAAAAATAGTGAGTGGGATATGACTAAGATTGATGCAGATATGCTTCAATTGCAAAAAAAGTTATTTAGTGATATTATTCAAGCAACTTGGCAATGTTATCGATCAAGCTACAAAATTGCAGAAATGCTCAGATTGGTAGGTTTTGTAGATATAACAGCTACGTATGATTCAGCTAGAATATTCCCTACGATTTCAGCCAGAAAATCATAATTTGTATTTTATTTTCATGCAAAATTATTTATCAAATCTTATTCTTGTGGTTTTATATATAAAGTTTTTTCCTGCAATTTTGGGGGGTATTAAGTCTAACGATATACGTGCTTAAATAACTTATTCATTTGATTTAATAGGAATAAGAAAATGAAAGCTAAAGTAGCAGTATATAGAATTATCATATTATCCTTTGTTCTATCAGGTTGTAATTCAAATATCGGTAGTGGAGCTACTGGTGTAACTGCTAACAAAATCGAATCACGTAATATCTCAATATCGCAAATAGCCGCTGATGATGCTAATACATCTTATCAAGGTTCACAAGCATATAATAGCTCTCTTTATAGTGGTGAAGACGTTAATGGCCAAACAGGTACTTTGACACTAAGTAAGAGTTTAATTGCTAGTTCTGGTATTAATAAAGATATGGATCTTAACTTTAATCTAGTGTACTCTAGTTCTGGCGCTAAATCTATTGGAACATTGGGTTTACATAACGGCTGGGACTTGCAACTATCTAAAGTGGTTGGTAATAACTCTGTCAATATTGATGGAAGTAATTATGCTATTGATCCCACTTGGAGTGATGAGAGTGGTTATAAATCAGGTCTTAAATAC